>JAKBCM010000117.1 GCA_021807845.1 Pseudomonadota bacterium | reverse complement strand
CTTACAAAAAAGTGGTTTCGATTAAAAGAAGTTTAGTCTAATTTTAAATGATGCATGAAAGAATGGTTCATGCATGTTTAAACGAAGACAGTAACATAAGGTAATCTTCTGCCAATAAAGATGCCTGATGAGGCATCGTAAAAAAGGCATTTAAATCACCGTCTGGATTAAATAACATGATGGTACCTGTATGTTCTATATTATCATTTTGTGGATCCTTATGATCCGATGAACTTATTTTGGTGTAAACAATCCCCATTTCTTTGGTCATGAGTGAAATATCAGCTTCCTGTCCACGCGCACCATAAAAGTCAGGATGAAAAGCCTTCACATATTGTTGTAATTTTTCAACACTATCACGCTCGGGATCAACAGAAATCATCACCACTTGGGGTAAAGTGTGCACGCCTTTTTCTTCCAAAAGACGATACATCTTTGCCAATTCTGCCATAGTTGTCGGGCAAATGGAGCCACAATTCGTAAAACCAAAGAACACCATGGTCCAATGCCCTTGTAAGCTCTGATGATTGAAAGCAAGATGATCAATGCCCGTTAAAGAAAAAGCCTTGATCTTTCTTGGCACATCAAGAAAAGTGCCATGGAACTGATCCACATCGACACCTTTTTTAACATGAACAAATTGAGAGATAAATACGGCAGAGATGAATGCAACTAATACCAATAAACCAGCAACAGTCATTCTGATCTGACTTTTCTTATGCATGATATTTCCTCTATCAATATTCTCTCTATAGGACACACATGGATTCTATCCTATAAAGAGATCAATATTTACAAAGTGCGCGAGAATAGCATGTTATCAGCTACAAGTAATGATCAAGCAATAAAAAAACAAATAGGAGCATCAAATAAATGATCGAAAAACGAAAGGTACGCATGCCTACAATCGCTTGATGACTTCGATATAAGAAAATGGCCCAATATAAAAAGCGTGCTCCCAACAATAGGGCACCACTTAAATAAAGCCAACCACTCATCCCAACTGCAAAAGGCAAAACACTAACCACTAACAATAAAATGGTATAAAGCAAGATATTAAGTTTGGTATAGTGAATGCCATGGGTCACTGGCAACATAGGAATTTCAGCATCTTTATAATCTTCAAATCGATAGATAGCGAGCGCCCAAAAATGTGGAGGAGTCCACACGAAAATAATCAAGACGAGCAGCAATGCTTGTGGATCTAATTGATTGGCAACAGCTGTCCATCCAAGCAAAGGAGGAGCGGCCCCAGCTAAACCACCTATGACAATATTTTGTGGGGTAGCTCGCTTTAAATATCCCGTATAGACACCAGCATATCCTATCAATGTAACAAAAGTGAGAAAAGCGGTTAACGCATTCACAAAATAGCTCAGCACAAACAAACCGACGACACCTAAGATCAATGCAAACCAAAATGCCTGCAGCATAGATATTCGTCCATGTGCAATAGGTCTTTTCTTTGTGCGCGACATGATCGCATCAATTCGCTTATCAACCATATGATTGATTGCTGCGGCACTACTGGCACAAAGACCTATCCCAATGAGACTTGCCGTAAGAATGGGTAAAGGGACAGCACCAGGTGTCGCCAGGTACATGCCAACAATGACCGTTAATAACATCAAAAGGACTACTCGTGGCTTACATAATTCGATGTAATCCTGCCAAGCGACATTGAACCAAGATTTAGGAACGGCGTGCATTGACTCCACCTCCATGTGATAAATAATAGAATCCTAACATCGAAGTCAATAATAATGCTGCCATGCCATTATGCATTACCGCAACCCATAAAGGCAGTAAATACACGACATTAGCGATTCCTAAGGCAAATTGCATCATAACCAAAAATAGTGCAATCATCGCATTGATTTGCATTTGTTTCTTCTTGCTAAAGAACAGGATAAAGAGTGATAACAACGTCACATAACAAAAAACGACCATCGCACCTATTCGGTGGATAAATTGGATGGTGACTCTCGCATCATTATCCAATATACCACCTTGATAACTCATCCCATTCGAGGAAAACAAATATAATTCAGGAGAAAAATGAAGCGGGGGGATCCACTGACCATTACATTTTGGAAAACCTATGCAGGCAATACCTGCATAATTAGAACTAACCCAAGCTCCTAAGACAATCTGAAAAAAGACCAAAAAAATACCGATATTGATGAGGTTATGCCATCTTGGCATGTCCTCTCCAACAACAGAACTCAATTGCATTCGAAAATAATAAAGACTCGCGAAAATCAGTACACCACCAAGTAAATGCCCCATCACCACAATCGGTAGTAGTTTTAAAGTCACGGTCCACATTCCAAGCAATGCCTGGAATACCACTAAGCCAACTAAAATCAATGGTAACTTGAAGAGCCTCTTTTCAGATGGATGCTTGAATCGATATCGTAACGCGCTAAATCCTATGAAAAAAATAAGCAATGCCAACGTACCTGCGGCATATCGATGAACCATCTCAGTCCATGCTTTGTGAGATTCGATAGGGGCACCTGGGAATTGCTGTGCTATATCTGCCATTTTACTTTGTAGAGATGGTAGGACCATATGACCATAACAACCCGGCCAATCCGGGCAACCTAAGCCCGCATCAGTAAGCCTTGTATAAGCACCAAGCATCACCACACAAATGGCGAGGGGAATTGCAAACGTTGTCACTCTTTGTAGCATTTTTAAAGACATCAATATATTTACCTTAACAGTTGTTTTAAATCATGAAAAATAGCGGCTGATTTTGTGGTAGGATGATAGGCCAGAACTAAGTAGTTATTTTTATCCGCGATGAATATTTCTAAATGCTCAGTCAAAATAGGCAAATGATCACGCATTCCTGGGGTTAATTGGATCACTTTGATATCTTGTTCTCGCAATCTTTTCAGCATCTCATCAGATAAAGGAGCGGCATTTTCTTCTAACAACAATTCTGTCATCACACCATAAAGATGACGACCTAAAGCTAAGCGGATCCGTGCCAACTTATCTAATAGATTCAGACAATTCTTTTCACAATCCTTAGGACTCCATAGCACCAAAGACCATTTGGGATCAGTAGACCATTTGCTGCTCATTCTCTTTGTCTCTCTGGTCTCATGATTTTCAGTCAACGGCAACAAAACAGGAGGGTTAAGTAGTACTCCCTGATTGACTGTCGTTGAAATAAGCATCTTGGGATGTATGTAAAAAAAATAGGCTAAAATCCCTGGTGCTGAAAAGACCAGAGCCAGTATCAAGATAATCAAATAATTATACCGATTCATTTTCATGCTGTTTTTTAATTGTCGTATTTCGTACTATAAATAAAATAAAAATAACCAAAGCCATCAGAAACCACTGTAATGCATAAGCATAATGTCTTTCAGGTGGCATAGAAACAATGTTCCATTCTCGAACATACCCATCTTTTTCATTTTTACTGAGGCGAATCATAAACGGATAGACCGATTTATGCAAAAATTGGCTTATCAACTCTGTATCAATCAGCTCAACAACCCATACATGATGCTCTTCTCTTTCTGTCAGATGACCAAATGCCCAATTCTTTGAGGAAGGAAAATAAACATGACCAACTATTTGAGTAAGACCCTGTGGCGTACTGATTTTTGGTAAAGTTTCTCGCGTGATATCTCCGACTATCCATCCCCTATCTATCAAGATGATCTGTCCGTTAGCTATTTCTAGGGGAGAAATCACATGATAACCAAATTGATGGTGATAATGTTGGTTATCTAGTAACAACACATCTGGACCGAAATGCCCTGTGACACGAATGTTTTCATATTGTGTCGGCAACTGATTGGATACTTGCCATTCCATCGGAGTCTTGGTCGTCTCAGCTTGATAAGAACCTATCATTTGTTTTTTCTCGTGAGCTCGATGGATTTGCCAAAAGCCTAAGCGCATGAATAATGAAATAACCAGAACCGCCAATACAGTCATTTGCCATCGTGGGGTGAAACAAACTTTAAAACCAGTTAAACTAAACATACTCTTTCTTAATACACGATGTTATTGAATGCGGAGTATACCAAATGTTCTCTAAAACCGCTGTTTTTATTGTGATGCTGGTGATCCTCATATCCCTTGCAAGCGCTCTTATCTTTTTAGTACGAGATGAAGGAAAATCAAAGCGAGTGGTTAAAGCGTTGAGTTGGCGTATAGGGATCTCTTTGGCATTATTTCTTTTTTTGCTGCTCGCATTCAGTCTTGACTGGATTAAACCCCATGACATTTGATAAACACATGTTGAGGTCATTCTATGGGTATTTTTATCGTTTTTATTTTGTATTTTTTCTTGGGTTTACAA
>JAKBCM010000116.1 GCA_021807845.1 Pseudomonadota bacterium | reverse complement strand
CGACGTTCCGCGGCTTGTCCGCGGAATCCAGAGATCCAGGCCCAGAGCGAGATTACTGGATACCGCGGACAAGCCGCGGTAAGTAGGCTAAATATTTTTTCCGGGGTTATTGAGAAGTTACATAAATGGGGTCATTCATACTTGATATGAAGTCGTTTTTTTCGGAGGCTTACCACAGGATCTTTACGGAGATAGTTTTGCACCACTAACCATAGACTCGTTGCAAAGAGTTTCAGCAATATATGGCAACGATATATCGCCGGTCTCTAGGCAGTCTGTTGGCTCCTCTAATTTTTTTTGGGCTTCGATGTAATTTAGATGATCGCTCGCCATACATCCTATTGTTTTATCGAGCTCTTTAAGGTCCGCTTCAGTGATTGTCAGCTGCTCCATGACCAGACTATACCCACTCATTTGTTTTAACACCTTTTCCCTTAGCGAGGCATCATCAATATGTGCAAGAAAAGCCAAATATAAATCCTTGGATGGCAAACCATGGCTATCTTTCAACTCAGAAATACATAGTGTAATACTTGCCCCTCTTGCCAATAAAGCAATAGCATCACTAAAATGAAGACCTGCTATATAACCCTCCATGGCCTTATTGAGGTATGAATACCTATTAAGCTCTTCAAAAGAGGCCGGTCGATCTGGAAGCGACCCTGTTAAAGAAGGAGCAATTTGATCAGTAGCCGCTATGCCGCATTGCAGTAATAAATCATTGACTAATGCAGTGTGTCCAGCATGCGCAGCATGATATATCGCCGCGGGGTAATAGGTTGTACCCTTAATTAATTTGCTGAGCAGGTCACGGTGGTTAGCACTGGCATATCCTTCAACAGCACTGCCAAACCATGTTATGTTTTTATCAAGCAAGCCTGTTACTTTGTCCCGATCTCCAGCTTGGGCTAAGCCAACCACAAAATCAGATAGGTAATCCTTATAATTGCTTAACGCATAGATTTTCTCGAAATATCCTGCTCTGGCATTCCCTTTTATTAATTGGCCTGTACAAACAGGTAATTTAGATTTATCGCTTGATTCAACCATTGCCAAAACGCTTTCAACTTGAGCATCATTGCCTGCCAAAGCATAGCCATAGATTGCGTCTTCAGGTCTTCCGCCCATTCTGATGAGGTTTTCTACGGCCTCCTCTTTCCCTTGTTGTGCTAAATAGCTCATTAAGTTCATTCCATTACTATTTAGGCCCTCAGAGAAAAGATTAATAGCGTTGATTCTGCTCATTTGATCACCTCGTGTTTGTCAAATGGTTACCCGTTGTATTAGACAGCGTTAAATCTTTATCAATCTCTTTTATCAACTCTTCAAGCAACGCGATTGATTTAGATGTTGTTTTTGTAAACAAGAACCATGATCGAGATTCATGACCATATTCAGATTCAATTTGTATTCTAGCGCTGTCAATGATATTCCTTGCAGCTTGCAGATCAGCTGCACCAAGAGCCTCCCCTAGCTTCTCTTGAATAATGATATTTTTATTGTGTCCAGCTCGGTACTTTTCCAATATTTGACTAGACACATAAGCCTGGTATGTTTCTTTAGCCGACTGAATTTTTTGGCGAATAAGTCCCGAAATTTTCACTGGTTTATCGTTCTTTGGCGTACCGCTTGAGCTTGTTTGGCCAACAGAGGAAGGATCATTTCTAGAAAGAGATGAAGGTGTCTCTTTATTTTGCACATTTGGCATCCCCTCATGCCGCCAAAAAGAGAACAAACGCGCTAGCGGTGTCGATATATTTAATAGCTTTCCCTCATTGCTTAAGGTATTCATATTTAGAGGCTGCTCAAGTTTTCCTTGCGTGTACCTATAACGTAAACCGTTTAATACGCTATTATCTACGTTATCAGGCAAAACTGCATTCAAGAAGTGGATGACTGATGGACAAAATAGCCCTGGAGGCAGATCTAAGAGTTTCATCAAGTGTTCTTCATTCCACCAGTTTTGTGCCAAATCTTTAAAATAACTTTTCCGTGGATCATCATCCCATGGAGACGGAAACGTTTTATCCAAAAGAAGCAGAAACTGACCTCGTTTTCGGAGTGCTTCAAGATCAGCAGGCTTATCCATATTGATTGGATCGGTTTTTAATGCTTTCATAATGGCAGGATCTAACTCAGCAGGATTAATGTCGTTTAAAAAGCGAACCCCTTCTGTCGTGTAATAGGTTGTTGCCGGTAATTGTTTAAGTTGTTGTATGTGTTTAGGGTTCCACCAATCGCATCCCAAATTATGTAAAACAGGGTATTTATTTGATAATGTCCCTAAGAGTTTCTCTCGTTTTCCATCGTATCGTAATTGATCGATGGTCAATGAATTATCTATTGTTTGAGCGGCATGCCTATACCTCAAACCAGCTTTTAGTGTATCGTCTAAGTCTGTTGGCTTTAGTGTATTCAACAACGTGATCACGGTTGGTCTTAACAAGTCTGAGGACAAAGCTAACACGCTATCTAAGTGCTTCTCATTCCACCAAGGTTGCTGCAAGCCTCGCAATACTGCGAATTTTGATGGATCTTGATTGACTTTCTGATTCAGAAGTAGCAAAAACCGGCCTCGCTGCTGAAGTTGTGCAAGGTCAACTCGCCCATCAAACGTAGGCGTATCAGTTTGTAGCGCTTTCAAAACGCTCTCGTCTAATGCTGCCGGCCCAATGGTATTTAAAAACTTAACGGCGGCTTCGGTATAAAACGCTTCAGGTAATTTTTTGATCTTTTCGATGTGCTCGCCGGCCCACCAAGATGCTTTTAAATCATGTAATGCAGGATATCGAGACCAGTCACCTAAACGTTCATTCTCGTCTTTTAAAACCGCTTCGGCTAACTCTGTCGGATCGACCCCAACGGCTGCATCACGTAGGGTTTGAGTATAAAACGTTATCACATTCTTCACGTTTTGTTTTAAGGTACTTTTGTGAATCCAACCCTCTGTTAATTCACGTTCAATATTCTCTAATTCTTTGAGTTCATTTTCTAATAAACTGAATCTGTTCCTCCTTTTCACACCAGGATCGATAAGGGCAGCTAAAACCGTCTCCAATTTTGTGTACTGTGTCCCTTTAACTTCACGTTTTTTTTCATATTGACTATTAGTCTTATATACATCTATCACTTCGTGTTGAAGCTTAGAAATGACTGCCGTCCATTGAGCATCATCCAATAATCGTTTCTCAAGGGGGATTGGTTGGCTTTTTCGACGATTGATAGCCAGAAGACCTTTTGCTTCATTATCTGTTACCAGTAAGTTTTTGGCCGTTTCACTCAAAAGTAAAGTGGGCACTTCTGTCGTCAATTGATCAATAGGTTTGCGACCATCGATACACAAAACGTCTACATCTTGTATGTTTCTTCGCATGGAATCCCACAATTTTTGCATATTGGTTTTGTATTCGTTTAACAAGTCTTCTACTTTAGGAACATCAATAGGAGAGGATGCCAGCTCCTTTTGTATTTGTGGCCATTGCTCATTCCATGCTTTATCAGATTTGTCAAAGAATATCGTCCATGAAGGCAACAATTTTTTATAATCATCTTTGTTAACATGCTTGAGCAAATGCTCAAAAAAATCGTCTGTTAATTTTTTCCTAAAGTCTCCCACCGTCATTTTAATGAGGCGCTCAGATTGGCTACGTTTGTCCATCTTGGCTTGCTCACTCAAGATAAACTTTTCCATATTACTATAAGTATCGGCGAGCTTGTTTTTGCCCAGTGTCGCTTTCAGGCGCTCTTCATCTAAAATCATCTGTGTCGATCCCTTGGCACCAAAGCGACCGCTTCGGCCGATGATTTGCTCAAGGTCACGGGTTCTGGGTAAATAGGTAATCATCACATTAAGGCCGTTTGTTTTTGCTTTGCCTTTTAAAGAAATATCAGTGCCTCGTCCAATCATGTCTGTTGATACAGTGATTTGCCCAGGAAAACCCGCTTTACTGATTCTATCCTTCTCATCTTTAAGCGATAATTGACTGTGAATATGCTGAATGTTTTCATCATCATTGAATACTTCACTTAGCTTCTTAAATAGAAATTCACTTTCCTCATCATTTTCTGCAATGATAAGGATGGGTTGCTCTTTTGCCCTTGCTTCTTTGATTTGCGCTATCAACGCATTGATTTGTTGAGTTTGATTTTCTGTTAATCGAAGCGGATGATCGGTACGATGCAACCCCGCATCTCGGGGGACATTAATAAAGTGCATTTTGTCTGTGGCTAGACCATAGAGCTCCTGCGCTTCCTGCCTTTCAATGATTGAACCATAGGTTCCAGTAACTGCAATTAACGTACCTTCATGGTAATCATCCAACAGATTTTTGCTGGTT
>JAKBCM010000115.1 GCA_021807845.1 Pseudomonadota bacterium | reverse complement strand
TTGCTCAACGAAAGAAAAAATAGTCTTGATGTTTTCTATTTAGAATCTAGTCCTTCGAGACGCGTGCTATGCACGCTCCTCAGGGCGAACGGATTAGGGAAAAATGGCTAAACTCGAGTTACTAGGTCGTGGAGAATTAACAAATTATTTTGTTAGAATCAGCATTGGCACAGAATCTTTTGACGACATTCGTCATGCCATACAACATCTTTGCCTATTTTTACAACAAACAAATACTGTGATTGAAAAGTATCATCAATCAGCAAAAGAACATAAACAAAAAGTGGAGAACCCCACCTATACTCAAGCCTGTTTGACTGAAATCACAGCTATTTCTGAAACAATTTTGAGCCATTTTGACGCCTTGAAACAAATCGAACCAGAGCAGCAACCCTCATCATTATCATTATCCTAGCAAAATCAGTTGCCCCCCATGAAGATATCACAGGGGTTAACAATGTTTGATTATCTAAGCATGGGAGGCTTTCTTTCCTTGTCCACCACTTGTACCTCCGTGCGCCAATGCGCGTAAGTGCCAGGATAAAACCTCTCTACTCTGTGATGTTTTAGTCCCAAACGGTCATACTCCTTCTCTTTCTGTTTCAGGTGTTTCTCATCTTCTTGAACAGCATATGCTGTCGCTGCTGCTGTTGCAGTCACTACACCTACTTTTAGCATAAAAAATCTCATGATTATTTCCTCAGTAATTGGAGGCTGGCAACCATCTATCTTGAAAAGAGCAAGGGTTAACCAACCGCTAGATTAAATTGATTCGTTATCTGCAAAAGATATCTCGCCCTGGATCGGGCAGATAACTCACTCAAATATGGCTCGATCTAGGGCAAAGGAAAGGGTAATGATAATGATTGAGAGAATATAAATGATTGAAAATATATGGTATAGGAATGATCCAAAATGAACGAGCATGCTCTCATTTGTATGGGCTTTATTTTTTGCATGCTGGTACATATTCATGACTGTTCATCCAAAGTACAACGTAAAGTCATCTTTACTTTATTATATTTTTTTATTGGTGTCAAAATAAAATACACATCGGGTATAAACACGCGACCTGTATGGGCACTGAGATGGTGTTGAAGTGAACTCATACGGTATAATCACCTATGCAATCTGGATTTAAAAGGCAAAAAGAATGAATGATTTGTTATACACCATTGATACGAATACGCTAGATACTATAAATCATGACAAGAAACTTGAAGCCACAAAGCTTTTAGAGCAGGGGAAAATCATTTATTTTCCAACCTATTCATTTCTTTTAAAACAAGAAGAGTCCTCTTTATTAACCCCAGCCATTCTTCATCCCAAACACAAAAACATCAGTTATGATTTCTGCCGTCAACACTTAAACGGAATTGCCAAATCGAATGGATCTGATGAGATTTACCACGTAATGCAAACACTGATGCACCGTTTTGCCGTATTTTCAAAACATTTGATAGACACCATCCTGCCTCATTATAGTGAAGCATTCACCTGGGGTAGAACAAGCTATCGACCAGCTGAGATTAAAGGCAGAAACGCGTCCAAACGTAAAGATGATACCCGTTTGCATGTTGATTCATTTAAAGCGACCCCTGTCCATGGATTACGAATTCTTCGTGTCTTTTGCAATATCAATCCCCAAAACGCACCACGCTCATGGCTGGTTGGTGAACCTTTTACCACTGTAGCAAAAAAGTTTTTGCCCAAAATTCCCCCATATCATCAGACACGTGCCCAATTTCTTAAACTGACTAAAATCACCAAAACCTTACGTACTGCCTACGATCATTACATGTTACACCTGCATGATCAGATGAAATTAGATGATGAGTATCAACAAAATGTCATCAAGCATGCCATTGATTTTCCTGCGCAAAGCACCTGGATTGTATTTACAGATCATGTCTCACACGCAGCACTCAGTGGTCAATTTTTGCTTGAACAAACCTTCTACTTACCTGTAGAGGCCATGAACCAACCTGCCCTATCCCCACTTAGGGAGTTAGAGCAGTTCGGGTTAAAAGGACTTCAGTCACTTTTTTTACCACCATCCCACAGCACACAAAACAATCCAAATGTAATGAGTACCAACGCAAAGAACATATAGAGCTGAAACACTTCATGAAGCAAAAGGACTGAAAAAATAACGCCACTGATAGGAACACCCAGAATACCAAGGGATGTTATCGTAGCTGGTAACTCCTTACTGATGATAGACATTCCCCAAAACCCAAATGCCGTGGCGGCTATTGCGGTATAGCCTATACATAGATTTGCGGTAAGATTAAAGTGCAACAGTGGATTTGGTTGTAGAATATAGGTGGTTATGGACACAATCAACGCCCCTACCAATAGTTGCCAAGAGATCAGTTCAATGGGTGTATGATGCCAAGTCATATACCGCGCGCATAAGATGGAAATGGACAATGACAATGATGCACTCATCAAAAAAAACATCCCAAGAATCATTGATTTGTCTGTCCAATCTATTTTCCAAGGGTTCAGCATGATCAACACGCCGACAATCCCTAATAAAAAGCCTATCCATTTCATCATAGAACTTGGTTCTTTAAAGAAAAAAATGGCCATAGGCATCACCCATAATGGCGTTGTATAAACAAGGATAGCGGACTGTTCACTAGATACAAAAGACAAACCTAAATTAATCAACAAGATGAACAACCCAATCTGAAAAATACCAAGCGATAAAATCAGAGGTAGATCTTTGATGCTGGGAAGTATACATTTCCTCAAAACAATCGTTATCACAAACATGCTGATGGTGCCAAAGACTAATCGAGAAGAAGCAAACCAAAGCGGAGGAATAAACTGAAGTCCTAGTTTATTGACTGGCCAACTTAAGCCCCAGGCTAATACGACAATGATGAATAATACATAAAGGCCTATTGAAGTTTTTTTAAAATGATCCGTCATTTTTGTGATCCTTTGTCCATTCAGTTAAACCTAAAAAGTCAGTCGTTAAATCTACTTCGAGCCCTATTGCACTAAAGAATAAAGACTCAGAGGACATTTCAACTGTTGAGTTTAGGTTAAAAAAAACCCGCCTATTGGCGGGTTTTTTATCAAACGGATTGGAGCAGAGGCTTACATCATACCGCCCATGCCACCCATACCGCCCATACCGCCCATATCAGCACCACCAGCAGCATGATCATCTTTCTTTGGCAGATCAGCAACCATACATTCAGTGGTCAACATCAAGCTTGCAACTGATGCTGCATTTTGTAAAGCTGTACGAGTTACTTTAGTTGGGTCCAGAATACCTAACTCAACCATATCACCATACTCACCAGTAGCTGCATTAAAGCCGAAGTTACCTTTGTTATCAGCAATTTTATTCACGATAACAGATGCTTCATATCCAGCATTGCTCACGATTTGACGTAATGGAGACTCAATAGCACGACGTAGAATGTCAATACCCATGTTTTGATCATGGTTATCGCCTTTCAAACCGTCTAATGCTTTTTGAGCACGAATAAACGCAACACCACCACCTGCAACAATGCCTTCTTCAACAGCAGCACGAGTTGCATGCAAAGCGTCTTCAACACGCGCTTTTTTCTCTTTCATTTCTACTTCAGTTGCGGCACCAACTTTGATCACAGCAACTCCACCCGCTAACTTAGCAACTCGCTCTTGCAATTTTTCACGATCGTAATCAGAAGTAGTTTCTTCCATTTGTGCGCGAATTTGAGTAATGCGAGCATTGATATCAGCAGCTTTGCCTTCACCATCAATAATAGTGGTGTTTTCTTTGGTGACAACAACGCGTTTTGCAGTACCGAGATCTTCTAATGTTGCACCTTCTAAACTCTTACCAATTTCTTCAGAAATCACTTGAGCACGAGTCAGGATAGCAATATCTTGCAACATAGCTTTACGACGATCGCCAAAACCAGGGGCTTTCACTGCGCATACTTTTACAATACCACGCATGTTATTAACAACCAATGTTGCCAATGCTTCACCTTCTACATCTTCAGCAATGATCAATAATGGACGACCTGCTTTAGCAACCCCTTCAAGGACAGACAACATGTCACGGATGCTTGATATTTTCTTGTCAACTAAGAGAATGTAAGGATGTTCAAGCTCAGTAGACATATTTTGTTGGTTGTTGATGAAGTATGGAGAAATATAGCCACGGTCAAATTGCATACCTTCAACCACAGACAGTTCATTCTCTAGACCATTACCATCTTCAACTGTAATCACACCTTCTTTACCTACTTTTTCCATTGCTTCAGCAATGATAGAACCCACAGATTCATCAAAATTAGTTGATAACATAAGTAAATTGGGGAGAATTAGATTATTTAGTCATTGAT
>JAKBCM010000114.1 GCA_021807845.1 Pseudomonadota bacterium | reverse complement strand
GGGTGGATTAAATAAAATAAAATCACCATATCTATCCGTTAAATAAGCTATGATTTCGCTATCAGACTGGCCGGATTTCACCCGCTGATAGACTTCATCCCGCAAATCTTTGGCAAGTGAGGCATTAGAATCAGCCAAATCTTGGTTTTGACAAACAAGACAACGCAGATCATGCAACAAATGCATAAATTGTGCTTCTTTCTTTGGCGAATCAAGTGGATAGATCTGATTGGCAAAGCTTATGCTTTGCACCCATAATAACATCACCAGTAAGCATCCTCGGCGTAATGTCATCCTGCTTGCTCCAATTGTTTGATCAGCGGCAGAAAATCTCGTTGCCAAACATCAGCATTCACCCCGCCAACATGTCGATAACGGATGATACCTTCTTTATCAATCAGAAAAGTTTCAGGAGCACCATAGACTCCCATATCAATTGCTGCCATTCCGTGTGTATCTTCGCCAACCAACCGATAAGGATTTCCCCATTCTTCTAGCCAATGTTTTGCATGTTCAGCATTATCTTTATAATTTAACCCATAAATAGGGACTCCATCGTTTGCCAATTGCAAAAGAAAATATTGTTCATCGGTACAAGCATTACACCAACTGGCCCAAATATTTAATAAGGAAATGTGTCCTTTTAAGTGCTGTGATGTAAACGTATGTGCTTCATCTCCCAAGATAGGCACGCTAAAGCGGGGTACAGGCTTACCGAGTTGTGCTGAAGGCAAATCATGTGGATTAAGAGACAGCCCACGCCAAAAGAAAAAAACCAAGAGTGTCAATATCAGCAAAGGAGCGATACGCCAGGGAATAATGTTCATCATACCTTCACCAACATATCAGCATCATTCATGCTTTTTTGACGATGAACATAGTACCTTCTATCAGTAATCGCCAAAAGCCCGCCTGCCAAAATCAAAAACCCCCCACCCCAAATCCAGCGAACAAACGGTTTGTAATAGACCCTAACAGACCAAGCATTTTCATCAAGCGGCTCTCCTAAAGCCACATAAATGTCACGAAAAGGAGTCACATCAATCGCCGCATCGGTCATTGCCATTTTCCCAACATTGTAAATTCTTTTTTCAGGGTAAATCACACGCTCACGATGATGATGACTTATCAAAAAACCGGCCCTAGTTCCATGATAATTAGGTCCATTTAACGCTTCTTCAGCCAGAAATGTAATCTGATAACCAGCAAGCATCAACGTATTTCCTGGGGACATTTTCAAGTCATCTTGAATCCCATATCCTGAAGATATGGTTATCCCAATCACCGTAACTGCAACGCCTATATGAGCTGTCACCATACCCAAAAAAGACTGTCCAATGGCTTTAAAACCTCTCTGTTTCATCCTTATGAACAGCGCTTTTACGGTAGAAAGTACCACCCAGCAAGAAAGAGACAATCCTAGAAAAATGGAAAGTGTCATACGCTCCGAACTTAAAAATAAAAGTCCTGGTAACCCCAGACTCAATACCACCAAGACATTTAAGTGAGAGAATACCCGTTTTAAACCATCTTGTTGCCAGTTTAGATGAACGCCTATCCCCATCAAGATGAGCAACGGAACCATCAACGGGATAAACACAGAATTGAAGTATGGTGCACCTACTGATAACTTACCAAGACCTAAGCCATCGATGAGTAGTGGATATACGGTGCCCATTAATACGGTTAACATCATCACTGCAAGAAACACATTGTTGAGTAACAAAGCAGATCCGCGAGAAATAGGATGAAGCCTTTGTTGACGTTGAATCGATTGGGCTCTCATGGCAAAAAGCATGAGAGAGCCGCCAATCACTGCAAATAAAAAAATCAAGATATACAATCCTCGCTCAGGATCAACTGCAAAGGCATGAACAGAGGTTAAAACACCCGAACGTACTAAAAATGTGCCCACTAAACTTAAGGAAAATGAAGTAATAGCCAACAGTAAGGTCCAAGCCATAAATTGTTGCCGCTGCTCACAGACCGCCAAAGAATGCAACAAAGCTGTCCCTATCAACCAAGGCATAAATGAGGCATTTTCAACAGGATCCCAAAACCACCATCCACCCCAACCCAACTCGCGATAGGCCCACCAACTTCCTAAAGTAATCCCAGCTGTCAAACAGCACCATGCAGCGAGCGTCCAGGGTCTCGTCCATTTTGCCCATGCACTCTCAACGCGCCCCATCCAAAGCGCGGCAATTGCAAAAGCAAATGCCACAGAAAAACCAACATACCCCATATAAAGCATGGGCGGATGAAATAAAAATCCAGGATCTTGTAATAATGGGTTTAAATCACGACCAACACTATCCAATATCGTAAATTGGCGAGCAAAAGGATTTGAAGTCATCAGTAAAAAAAGGATAAATCCAATACTCAGTGCACCAAGGACAACAAGCACACGCACTCGTAAACCTTCGTCTAATCGTCTGCTAAAAAAAGAGACCATGAGCATCCACAAACTTAAAATACCCACCCAAAGTAGCATGGAACCTTCATGCCCACCCCAAACAGCACACAGTTTATAAAACCACGGCAAAGAAACACTAGAGTTACTCAACACATAGCTGACGGTAAAATCATCATTCAAAAAACAATACGTCAAACAAAGATAGCTGATGGCCACAAAAGTAAATTGCCCTAACACATAGGTATACGAAGCGCGCATGAATAAGTGATTGTTGCGCCATAGGCCAAGCGTTGGAACAATGACTAACAAGATGGCAAAAAGAAGAGCCAAAACGAGAGAAAACAATCCAAGCTCAGCGAACATCTCTATCCCTCAGTGCTGTTTGGCCTGCCATCAAAGCTTCTTTCACTTGTGGAGGCATATATTTTTCATCATGTTTTGCTAAGACTTGCGTGGCTTTCACGTGCTGATTATCCATTAATAGACCCTCTGCCACGATGCCTTGTCCCTCACGAAACAAATCAGGCAAAATACCGCGATACATCACTTCTATGGTATGTTGATAGTCAGTGACTTGAAATCGAACGGACAAATCGTCAGCTCCACGCGAAATACTACCAGGAACCACCATCCCACCAATTCGAATCGCATGCCTTTTGGGTGCTTCACCCTTTGCCACTTGTGTTGGCGTATAAAACAAACTGATGTTTTGGCGTAACGCATATAACACTAAAGCAGTGACTATCATCACCAAGAAGAGAGTTAAGATCAGTGCAATCAATTTTCTTTTACGCTGTGGCTTCATCGCTATTGCCTTTCAAACCATTGCTGAAGTTTATGAAGCACCCGCTTCCCATGGGATTTAATCAGCACGATGTTGAAGATGAACACAAAAAAAACCAGGCCATAGGCGGGCCAAACATACCTAGCATAACCACCCATGTCAAACCACTGAAAGAACTGTGTCATATTTTCTTATCCAAAACATAAGCCCGCACCCAACTTTGGCGTCGTTCTCTTAGCAATAATTCATTTCGGGCTTTCAATAAAATAGTCCAGCCAGAATAGAGAAAAAAACCCAACAAAGTCAAAATTAAGGGATACATCATACTCGAATCTATTTTAGGTTTGGCAAAAACAGTCAACGTAGCTCCTTGATGTAGCGTATTCCACCAATAGACAGAATAGTGAATCACAGGCAAATCAACCAAGCCAACCAGCACAAGAATCGCCATGACTTTATCCCCTTGCTCCTTATTTTGATAGGCCTTACCCGTCAAAATAACTGCCGCATATAAAATCAAAAGGATCAATTCCGATGTAAGTCGCGCATCCCAAACCCACCAGGTTCCCCACATGGGTTTTCCCCAAATACTCCCTGTGACCAAAGCCAAAAAGGTCATATAAGTTCCCATTTCAGCCGTGATATTTAATAAAACGCCTGCCATTTTGATCCGCCAAATGAGCAGTAATATCGATAAAAACCCCATAAAAGCATATAAAGCCATAGAGAAAAAAGCGCAAGGGACATGCACATAAATGATACGAAAAGCTTCTCCCTGTTGATAATCTGGCGGGGCAAAAACAAGCCCCCAAAGAAGGCCCGTCACCAATGTCACCACAGCACCAATAGCCATCCAAGGCATCCAACGCCCTGACCATTGATAAAATAGTTTAGGAGAAGCTAATTGGTATAATAGTTTCCACATAGAAAATAATTAAGCCAGAAAAAGAGAAAAATCTTACCATGCATTCCCTGATATGTCTCTCAATTTTATCCATTCACTTTAATCACTGACGCCACTGCGAAAGGTAACAAACTGGCAGCTATTAATGACATAGCCATGAGTAAAGCTAGAAAACCACTGACAGGCAATCCTTGCAACGCCATAGTCAGTGCCGCACTACCGAAAATCATCACTGGAATCGTCAGAGGTAATAAAATCAGGGCCATCAACACCCCATTTTGCTTCAATCCAAGGCCAAATGC
>JAKBCM010000113.1 GCA_021807845.1 Pseudomonadota bacterium | reverse complement strand
ATATTTTGTCCATAAACGTAACAATATCTTCAACCTGTTCAATCCCATTTTTAACCCCTAAAAGATAGGGAACAAAAGCAGTGTCAAATATGCGATGATGATCAATCCCTACTTGATCGATTTCACCCACAAAAAATTGAATATTTTTTTTCAATTCATAATGTTCTTCTGATCTGGATTGAATGGCAGACTGTGCAAGGTACAACATATAAAAAATATAAGCTCGCCGTAATAATTGAGGTTGAAATAGCCAAAGAAGTTTGTTTTTAAACTTATTTTTAGGAACTTGAATCCGTGGTGGATACCAGCAAGTCAACGCGGCCAGTAGCTCACCGATAGAAGGGTAAGGATGGCCTGTTCTATCATATTCCCTATAATGATAATACTTTTTAAAAGCTTTCATCCAAGCGATAGTGACAGGATCTTTATCATATATCGTAATAGATTGTGCACCACCTTCTGCAAATAGAAACCCACTGTTACCAAACCCTGGAATGATTAAAATATCTTTCCCTACAATCATTTTTTTGATATTAAATCGACTATTTTTATAACCAAATAAGAGAGACGATAAATAACGCTCAGCACCCATGGGATAAATCAATACTTCCTGATTGTCAGTAAGCCTTGTGAGACGTTGCTCTAAGATCCATTGTATTTCCTGATGAGTAAGATTGGTTTGATAAAACAACTGAAGAGGCATCAATAAGACTCAAAGGATGGAAGAGATAGATTGCAGCTATGTCTGAAGAGCCAACAACTTGTGTTGACTCTTCTCCATTGTGTGAATGAAATTAGAAGTTATTCATCTGTTAAACGAAAGTATTTAGTACCAAAGTAGCGTTGTAGTTTCTTTCTGATGGTACCTCTGCTGATACCTAGGATTTTAGCAGCTTGTAATTGATTTCCACGGCGTTTCTCCATAACAGCTTGTAGGAGCGGTGGTTCTACTTCTGAAAGGATCATGTCGTATAAGTCGTTAACTGGTTTATTTTTATTTTCGACCAAAAAGCGACTGACCAGTCCATAAACTAAATCTTGTAAGCCTTGCTCCTGCTTTGTGACTTCAACAGCGCTTTGTGTTTCAGAAACATTCATCATAACTTCCTTATTTTAGTTAAATCATACTATCCAATAGCTCTCAAATAGATTGAAAGCAAGATTAATTGTACATGAAGGATAATTGATATGCTAGTATTTTAGGCTAAACCAATCTTTCAATTTCTTCCTCAATCACTGAAGCAATGGTCTTATCCGCCTGCTCTAAAGATAAAGATTGCCTCAGTCTGTTTAATCTGTATTGCATGCGTTTTGATTCAGCTTCATTGGTCAATAATCTTTTGATTGTTTTCGTTAATTCTAAAGGATTCAAATCGTATTGTAGTAACTCAGGGACAACCATTTGGTTTTGTAGTAAGTTACATAACCCAATATATTTCACCTTGATTAATTTTGTTGCTGCGATATAAGTGAATAGAGACGCTTTATAAATAATGCACATGGGTTTTGCAAGTAATGCACATTCTAGTGATGCCGTTCCTGATGCCACAACCACGAAATCGCTGCAAGACATGGTTTCCACTGCTTGACCCAGCACAATGGTATGGTTAATTCGACGATCTTTAAAATAGGGGATAATGAGTTCTGGATCAATAGTGTCTGCAACTGGGATGACAAAATGTAAATCATTGAACTGCTGAGTCAACATCTCTGCTGTTTTTTGTAAAACAGGCATATGCCGTAGAATTTCATTGATTCGACTGCCAGGCAATAGAGCTATTAATTTTTTATCCTTGGGTAATTTTAACTGATCTCTCATGGCTTCTTCATTTTGAGAAGCCGATAGGTTATGAATGAGTGGATGACCAACAAATGATACAGGGACTCCGGCACGTTCATATAGTTGTTTTTCAAAAGGAAAAATAACAGCCATCTTGTCAACACATGCTTGGATGGTTTTGATGCGCCCTGGTTTCCATGCCCATATTTGTGGACTGATATAATAAAGGATCCTAATTCCTAACTTTTTTGCAAATTTAGCGATGCGTAAATTAAACCCTGGATAATCGACTAAAATCAATAAATCTGGTTTATGGGTCGTTAAGTGAGCTTTCAAATCTGAAAAAGCTTGACGGATAACAGAGATATGACGGATGACTTCTGAAATACCTGTGACACCATATTGGGCAAGTGAACTCAGAAGCTCCACGCCTGCTTTTTGCATATGATGGCCACCAATTCCAGTGAAACGAAGTGACTCATGATTTTTTTTTAATGCTGAAACGAAAGCTGCTGCATGTAAATCTCCAGACTCTTCACCTGCAACAATCACAATATGCTTAGCAGAACGCATGCTTATTGACCAGATTGTTTTCAATCAGTGCGGTTATTTTTTCGGCTGTTTCTAAAGCTTCTGATCCATCTTCGCCTGTGACGAGAGGGGTACTGTCATGAAGAACACATTGAACAAAGGCTTTAATTTCTTCAAGCAGTGCATCAGCAGGTTCAAAGGTTGATTGATAACGGCTGATGTCAGGAACGCCTGGAAACATTTCACCATCACCTTTGTTAAACACGGCAAATTGTTTGGTGTGATAATCAATGGAAATGTAACTATTGGGTTGAAATATTCGGGTTTTTCTTTCTGTTTTAAAACTGATCCTGCTGGCTGTGACGTTGGCTACACAGTGGTTTTCAAACGTAATGCGGGCATTTGCGATATCTATGGACTTGGATAGAACAGGAGCCCCATGGGCATCAATATGTTTGATAGGACTGTGCACAATCGATTGAATGATATCAATATCGTGGATCATCAGATCAAGAATAACATTCACATCCGTTCCGCGTGGGTTAAAAGGCGCCAATCGTTGGGACTCAATAAATAAGGGTCTATCCAAATGTTCATCGAGTGCGAGTCTTGCTGAATTAAATCGTTCTAAGTGCCCCACTTGTAATTTGGCATGATGCGTTTTGGCAAGTGCTATCAGTTCTTTGGCTTGTCGCACAGTTTCTGTGATTGGCTTTTCTAGGAGAACATGAATGCCTTCAGCCAAACATTCACGGGCGATGGCATAATGTGCGTTCGTGGTCGCCGCAATGCTTACTGCATCTACCTGTCCAAACAAATCATGAAAATCAAAATAAGCAGGGACATTGAGCTCACGTGCAACTTCTTCACACACCTCAACATTGAGATCACACACTGCCACAAGTTCAACATTTTCAAGCATTTGGTATTTTTGGGCATGAAAACGCCCTAAGTATCCTACACCTATCACCGCGCATTTAAGTTTATGCATATGTCTTTTTGGGGAATAATTTGTGCGTATTATTGCACTATCTTGGATCTATATCAATTTAATACAATACCTGCATTGCATTGAGCTGGTTTTCAACTATCATAAAAATGTCACATATATTCTCATCATAAGGAAATGTTCAGAATGAAATGGACTCAATTACAAAATAGTATTCATGGAAAAATAGTCACCCAACAATCAAAAGAATTTATCTCTGTTAGAGATGCTTTGGTTTGGAATAACATCAAACCGAACCGTTCACCTGATGTCATCGTTACTGTAAAAAATGAAGAGGACGTGGTTCATTCTATCCGTTTTGCTCGCAAAAATGGATTAAAAGTCGTGGTCCATGGAGGAGGGCACTCATGGTGCGGACTTTCTTTACGTAATGGCGGTATGACGATTTCTCTCGCTGAACTGAATCAATCTTGGATCAATCAGAAAAACCAAACCGCAGTGATTCAACCTGTGATTAGCAATAGGGAGCTAGCTCATCGATTAGGACAGCATCAGCTTGCTTTCCCAATTGGGCACTGTCCTACTGTTAAAGCAAGTGGTTATCTATTAAATGGAGGAATGTCCTGGAACATGAGTGAATGGGGTCCTGCATGTAAGAGCGTGACTGCCATTGAATTTGTGACGGCTCAGGGTGAAAAAATAAAGGCGAGTGCCACAGAACATCCAGATTTATTCTGGGCTGCAAGAGGTTGCGGACCTGGTATGTTTGCAGTAGCGACGCATTTTCATCTTCAGTGTTACCCACTCCCCAAAGCCATTATGACCAGCACCTATTTTTATCCACTAGATCTCTTACATCAGGTTGTAGAAGAAGTGACAACACTTGGTTGGAACATGCCTGATTTTGTTGAACTATCTATATTCCTCATCAAAGCGCCTCCAGAACTTGTAGGACAATGTCAATCAACAAACGGTAAATTGTGTATGATTTCAGCTGTCGCTTTTGCCAAAACTGAATCAGAAGGGAAAGCCGTGCTTGATGTGTTAGAAACAGGGGCAATGTCAACCAAATGTTTAGCAAAATCCCTTTTTCAGCCAAGTCATTTTGAAAGCCTATCAGATGCTTCTGGTGCTACTTGGCCTGAAAACCACC
>JAKBCM010000008.1 GCA_021807845.1 Pseudomonadota bacterium | reverse complement strand
CACTAATTGTTTCCCAACGCATTGTTGCAAATCTTCCTTGAATTTAGTCAAAGAACCTATTTTGCTACATCTCATAAGGTTTGGAAAGAACTCTATTAACAAACAACCAATTCCTATTGTTTGTACCGCCAAGTAATGTGACTTCATAAGCGGGCATCTCAGGCAATAGTTCACGAAGAGAATCCATATTAAAAAGCCCAGGATTCCTTAAGATATAAACCATTTTATCTTTTTGTTCATGACTTAGCGTTTTGAAAGCGTTTCGTATTTCATATGCAATAGAAGCATGTGTTTCAAAACGTTCTTTTAATTGTGGGGTAGCATGAATGATTCTCAGAAGTTGCTGATTTATTTGTGCCACTAATCCTCGATAATGTGTTAATTCAAGTTCAGTGAGCTCACCTGAGTTGATGGCATTTAATAATTTAGATCTCATTCGTTTTAACACATAGAAATTATTGCGATAACGGGTTTCCTCTTTCCCTTGTAGAGATTGCTGATCTTCTAATGTTTTCAAATCTTTACCTATCTCAACAGAAGAAGGATGACCAACACCTCCTTGGAATAATCGATTCAATAGGTTAGGGCGGTTTACATGGAACCATTTTTCTGAAGTCATCATCGATGTGTCAGCTGCTGTTAATTCCATCAGCCTTTTTTCTAGTGGCAATCCTGGTAATAGAGGTTTATCGGGAGAGTCTAGTTCGCCAATGATATTCAGCAAGATATCCTCATGTTCTAACGCTTCAGCAAGCGTCTTTATTTCTAGTAATAACATGTGTTGCAAGAGTGTATCTTGATGCCCGTCGGCCAGAGCATTGTAGGCGGATATTTTATGATTAAGCCGTATCAGTGATTTGTCATTTTCCGGGTTGTCAATCAATTGTAGCATGATGTTTAACTTATATTTGATTGGTATTTGTTCTGTATGTATTCATTATAGACCAATAGTAAAAAACATATTTTTGTATAAATAAATATTTGTTGGTTCATAATAAATGCAAATCGTTTTATGTTTGTCTATAATAAAAATAACGTCATAGGACAGATCCACCATGAGAGCGTGAGGTAGGTATGGGATTAACTGAAAGCTTAGAAAAAACGGCAGAAACTACTGTGCTTGATCCTTCTCCCAAAAGGCCTATGATAAAGATGCAGGCTTTTGAAATAGTCAACATGAAAGACCTCAGTGCCCTCGTCGTAAGTAAAGTGAATGCACTCATCGATGACTATAATTTGGCAGAAGATCCCTTGATTAAAAAATCAATTCTGCGAACCATTCAACAAAAAATAAGGGTTGTGGATCATAATTGTCCAAATAGTCAAATTGAACAATCACCAGACTACAGAGAAGCTCGTGCTGCACTTTTTATCGAAATAAAATATCAATTAGAAACCTTAGGTGAGAGATCTCTTCTTTATGAAAATAACGATGCGACATCCTTTGAAGAGCTCATTGCTAATATGTCACCTGAAAAAATAGATAAATTACTGGCCATTTTAAGCAAAGGAAACCGCCCTGAATTAGAGGAAGAGTTGAAGGCATTATATGAGACAGATGACAACAGTCAGGAAGCAGCGGATTTTCGAATGTTCTTAACTTCCTATGAAATTCGATATTTAGGTGGAATGAATTCACAAAATTATAAGGTCACCAATCTTTATACCAAACAAGATATGGTTTTAAAAGTAGACAATCGTTTAAACACACCACGAAATATTGAAGATCATTTACGTGAAACATTGAGAAATTTTATTTCTCCAATACATGTAGAACGTGAAGGAACCTATACAGATGATTCCGGTAAAGTAACCTCTAGAACCATTCTTGTTACTTCCTATTACAAAAGTGGCAGCTTAGAGCAAGAATGTAAGGATTTCATTGACCGAAATAAGAAACGTCCCATAGATGAGTTGGTGATCCATGAGTGCTCCATATTTGAAAAAATGGCTAAAATATTGTCAGACATTCAAGATGCGGGCTGTATTTTTCCAGATGCCAAACTGAGTAACTGGTTAATCGATGAATCTGGCAATGTTTTTATCAGTGATACCAAAAGCATGGGTTATACTAATGATCAAGGTGTATTTACCTTAGACCAACCTGGAAATGAATTTGCGCACCTCCTCTATACCCCAGGATATGTTCCTCCAGAGTTCCAAGATGTGAGCCTGGATATTAAGTCCCATAGTACTCATGCCTTTATTCTTGGAAAAAATCTATATAAATATGCGACTGGTAAAGCTGGAGAGGATGGCAAAGAATTAGATTTTGGTCATGTCATCTTTAGCGACACGAAGGGACAAGAGCTGAAGACATTAATTCAGGCCCTAGTCAATCCTGATCCAGACAAACGTATGTCTATTCGAAATGCCCAGATTGAATTGTATATGATCAGTAATTCAGAGTGTAGGCAAGTTTTTGCCGATCTGGATGCATTGAGAATCGGACCAAATGACAAAAAAATGGATACATTTATTCGAAGAAAGTTAAAACAAATTCGAGAAGGCACACCTGAAGAAAAGGACAGAATAGTCCAAGAGCTAAAGAGAATGGTGATAGACTTGAAATCTGATAAAGCGGTCAAAGATGTCCAAGACATCATCAGTCATTATAGAGAACATGCTGGATTACTCACTGTGGGCATGCGTGAAAAAGCTGACAACATAGAAGCTTCGCTGGCGCATGTACCCATAGAACAACGAACCAATCTGCTGGATAGCAAAGAAGCTGAAGCTGTTGTCAAGGAAATAACAGCACATCGATTACGCCGTAAAGTGTTACATCGTGGTCATGATCCAGAAAAAGCCGCCCAATTATTTGCGGAATTAAAAGCAAGACATTCTGAAAAATTGTCCAAAGATCCCGAACCTCCCTCATCCACAAAATTGGATACGTGACCCCATTTACCTCGACAACCTTGCTATACGAGCGCCTATTGGCGATAATTTGCCTTTTTAGTGGAGATATGTTGTTGAACACTTATGTGAAAGAGCCATCAGGTGGAGCCAAGGCGTGTGTCATTTGGTTGCATGGTTTGGGAGCAAATGGGAAAGATATGGAAGGTCTCGCTCATGAATTACCCATGCGTGTACCTCTTCGGCATGTCTTTATGGATGCTCCAGTGCGTCCAGTCACTTTAAACAATCATATGCCAATGCGTGCGTGGTATGACATTACTGGAACTACGTTGACAGATAGAGAAGATAGTGCGGGCATTAAGCAATCAGAAGCGATGATTCTTCAAGTGATAGATAAAGCGCTTTCAGAAGGGTTTCTCCCTCAACACATTTTCTTAGCAGGGTTTTCGCAGGGGGGAGCTATGGCATTATATACTGGGTTAGGCTCCTCCTTGCCGTTAGGAGGGATAGTTGCTTTATCCTCATATCTCCCCTTAGCGGCTTCTTGTCAGATCCATCTGCCTACGAACACCCCTATCTTTATGGCTGCAGGCATGTATGACGAGCTTGTACTTCCTCTTTGGACGAAGCAAAGTGCAGAACACATTGAGCGTTTGGGCTTTCATAACATTGCCTATCATGAATATCCGATGGAGCATAACATTTGTGCTGAAGAAGTGAGAGACTTGACGAATTGGTTGACGACACAGGTTTCTTTAAACAACCATCAGGATGGAGCTGTAAAACAATGACCATCGTAAAAAAATCACGGGTAGTCTCATATTCTTGTGAGCAAATGTATAATTTAGTAAATGACATTGAGCGATATGGCGAGTTTTTGCCCTATTTTAAAGAAAGTGTGGTTCATCATCGTGATCAAGATGAGGTTCAAGCTACGCTCTCTATTTCAGCAGCAGGGATGCATAAGTCATTTACCACACGCAATCGTTTGCAAATGAATAAAATGATTGAGATTCGTTTGGTAGATGGACCATTTAGTCGACTAGAGGGATTTTGGCGCTTTGATGATACTCCGACGGGTTGCATGATCTCTTTTGATTTGGAGTTTGATTTTGCAGGAGCGGTGATGTCTATGCTTATGGCACCTATTTTTGAGCAAGTCGCTGATAAAATGGTAGATGCTTTTTGTGACCGAGCAGAGCTCCTCTATGGTTAAGGTGGAGTTGGTCTATTCTCCTCTTTCTAAAGAGATTCTCCATCTTCGATTAACGCTTGCCATGGGTTCAACGGTCGCTGATGCGATAGAGCAATCTGGTTGGTTAGATAGTCATCCAGAAATCAAGGATTTGCCTGTTGGGATATTTGCTAAGAAAGTAGAACGTTCTAAAGTCGTTAAAACAGGGGATCGGATTGAAATCTACCGATTCCTGACGGTCTGCCCAAAGGAAAAAAGAAGACAAAGAGCGCATCAGCGGGGTTCAAAATAACCTCCTAATAAAGCTGCTCAGTTGCGCTCAATGCGGGCAATCACGCCATGCTGGAAAAACAAAGTTAAATGGTGGATCTCAAGTGGCCCATTCCCTCGACGCCAGGTATAAGCATAATCCCAACGATTGTCATTGAAAGTAGGGCTAAGTAAACTAGTGCCCATCAGGATAGCGGAGTCTTCCTTACTCATGCCAATTTTTAAGCGCTCAATTAATGATTGAGGCAGCAAGTTGCCTTGTTGTACGGGCCGCCTTGCAAAGTCATAGGTAGCGCAATGAGTGAGGGATAACATTAAGAAAAGACCCATGAGAGTATATTTTGCGCTCATTTTCATGTTTAACCTATGGTGAAAAATTCGGCCATGATACCATGCAATTGATGAAATGGTAAGGAAGAGAAAGGAAAGGATATGGAAGAAAATCAACAATTAAAGAAAGCTGGGTTAAAAATAACCACTCCTCGGCTGAAGGTGTTACAAATCCTTGAGCAATCTATTGCTCATCATATGAGTGCTGAAGATATTTATAAGACATTGATTGAGATGGGGGAAGATGTTGGTCTGGCTACTGTATATCGAGTGCTTACTCAATTTGAGGCTGCAGGCTTAGTAAAGCGGCATAATTTTGAGGGAGGGTTCTCCGTATTTGAGCTGAGCCAGGGAGAACATCATGATCATTTGGTCTGTATAAAATGCGGTCTTGTTGATGAGTTTTTTGATGAAGTCATTGAGATGCGGCAAAAGATCATTGCTGAACAAGCTGGGTTTAAGATGACAGATCATGCTTTGAATATCTATGGGTTTTGTCACAAGTGTTATGATCCTAGAAAAAGTAGTTGACCTTGTAGCAAGGATGCCTACTACTTTTTCTAGGTTGTTCTACAACAATTGAAGTAAATCGGCCACACTCTCTGTTAGTGCTGGAATGAGTTGATCAAGAGCTTTTCTATCTTTGGTCAAAGTTTGATTGATTTCTAATTCTATTCCTACATATTCGTTTTCTTTGTGTTTTCTTCTTAGTTCAGTCGTAAAGCCATTGCTGCTGCCTCGATAAGGGTAATTGAGGCGCACTCGATAGTTGGTATGCCGAGTCAACAAACCACGCCATTCACGGGCTACTTCTTTTTCGCCATGTCGGGTGGGATCGTATAATAAACCTATGCTGGCATTCCTTGTCACGCCTTTGAAGACTGGTGTGAAGCTGTGAGATGAGAGATGAAATACTTGATAGTTTTGGTCAATGTATCTTTGGATCATGCTTTCAGCTTGTTTTCGATAAGGGGCATAGTAATCATCAATTAATTTCTGTTTTTCAGCATGAGAGAGTGGTTTGGTCAATTCAGAAAAACAATGCGGATGATTTAAGCTGCGGTTACAATCAATAACTAAGCGGGAAATGGTGGCCGTGACCAGCTCGGTTTTTAAAGCTTGACTTAAATGTTGAGCAATTTCCAAAGCCCCAAAATCGATGCCTCGATGTGTTTCTAACAAGGATTCATGTCCTTTGAATAGGTGCAAAAATTCTTTGGGCACTGTATTCACTGCATGTTCGCAAGTGATGAATAAAATAGTCGGTTTCATTTGGATTCAAACTGTTGGTTTTTAACCAAGCAATTTTCTAGTGATCGATAAATATAGATTAGCCGTTCTTTGCTAAAATCGCCATAGCTTGCTCGCAAAATACGCTCACTTAGATTCCCATGTTGCAAAATATGTTCCAATGCTTGTTGACTCACCCAGTCCAACTCAGAGCTCACTTTTTCAATGAGCTGTGACCATACCTCGCGCAAGGTCATGGAGCCCTTATAGGGCAATTGCCATTGCGCCATCAACAAAGCATCATCAATGAGCACCGCTAAACCATCTTTGATGGCTTGTTGGTAGATGGTTTTGAGCTGTTTTGTAGCATATATTTTTTCGCGATGAAGCTGTATTCCACTCTCATACCAATGCTTCAAAATCGCATGAATGGCTTTGGCAATGGCAATATCGGCATTGACACATTCTTGTGAGTCGAGAATGCGAATTTCAATCGCCTTCGATTGAAATTTTGCAATAGCAGCACGAGAGTTGAGCCATTCGTATTGTAAGATCCCTTGGGGGTCATGTGCACTGATCTCTTGATACATGGGTTTTAAAATAAGGTCTACGTACTGTTGTTCTGAATCGATGTATTCTGGAATGATATCGCCACTGATAGATGGGATCCGTTGTTGATTTTTACCATAAAAATCTAGCCGCGAGTCTAGAAGACCCGTTTTGGCTCCGTCTAGAAAGGGTGTACTTGCGGCTAATGCAGGTAATAGAGGCAACAAGAGGCGAATGGTATTATGGAGCTGGCAAAACTCCTCATCATTGGCAAAGGGTAAATTGACATGCATGCTTTGTAAATTGGCCCAACCATGTCCTTTACAATTGAAAATGGCATCAAATTGCTGATAAATATCACGATTGCCGTGGGGCCAACGTTTGGTTTCTAAAAAAGGATCCATCCATGGATGGGCACCCGTAGGCAGCAAGGACATATGATGTTCTGCTAAAATGGGCTGTAAACGCTGGATGACTTGTTGAAATTCGTCGGCAATGGGGTGTTGTGGTGCTTTGGGGCCATTGTTTTTTAACTCAATCACATGCATCACGAGCTCGTTACTCACCGCAATCTCGCCAAGTGCTACTTCGTTGACTTGAGAGCCGGCTAGTTTATTGAGAATGACATCACTTTTCGGTTGTACGGTTAGGGTATCTTTATCAACCAACATGTACTCAATTTCAATGCCTAAGACGGAAAAAATAGGATAGCTAGACATATCCATGCTTCCTTCTGATCCGTTGCAAAAAGACAGACATGATTTGTTGATATAATGCTTCGCCTAGCACTTTGTCTTCCGTGCCATAATCAATATTAGGGTTATCATTGACCTCAATCACATAATGTTTGTCACCATGACTTTTGATATCCACTCCATATAGGCTATCACCGATGAGGCGAGTGGCTTTCAACGCTGTTTTGATGATGGGTTCTGGTACTTCAGACAAGGGTAGGGTTTCATGTTTGCCTTCTATATCAAGTTTCGCATCCCAATTGTAAATTTGCCAATGTCCTTTGGCCATGTAATAACGACAAGCATAAAGCGGTTTGTTGTCTAATACACCGATACGCCAGTCGAATTCTGTTGGAATGAAAGGTTGAATGAGAATTAGATCCGAAGTTTTAAAAAACTGAGACAATGATTTTTGCAACTCTTGGAGAGAATCTAATTTGACGACTCCTTGGGAAAAAGCACTATCTGGTTTTTTAAGCACGCAGGGAAACTGAATGTTGGGTAATTCTTTATCATATTTACTGATAAATAATGTTTCTGGAGTCAGTATTTGATGACTCTGCATTAACTCAGCTAAATATACTTTGTTGGTACATTTTACGATGGATTGAGGATCATCTATCACCACAAGATTTTCTTGTAAAGCGCGTCTGGCGAAACGGTAAGTGTAATGATCGACTGATGTCGTGGCTCTGATGAATAGAGCATCATATTCAGCAATAGAGCGACTATCATTTTTATCAATGAAATCAACGTTTAGGCCTAGCTCTTCTCCTGCGCTAATGAATAATTCTAGTGCCTTTTTATTGGAGGGCGCATTCTGTTCAGTTGGGTCGACCAGAATGGCTAGATCATGGAAACGTTGTTTTTTTCGCCATTGATGAAAGCGTTTTTTAGAGAAATAGCTTTCAGCGGCTTGGCGCATAAAGTCAACGTGATGCAAAGGCACTTCATTGGGAGATAATAAAGATAGTTTTTTAATACACCATTGTTTTTTTTGTTCCAGAGTGAAGCGTATCAAGGGTAAAGGGAATAATCCGTGCAGTTTCTTTGCTAAAACCATATGTCTTTTGGCCATATTTTGTCCGAAATAGACACTTAAAGTGAACTCGTCTCCTTTGATATCATGTAAGCTATTTTGGATTTCTTCTTCGATATCTTGTGAAATATGTTTCGACAGACTTGAACTTAATACATCTTGAATACTTAAGACTGACGGAATCGCTTTGTGATCTCTTGCATGAGCCAATAGAGAAACATAATACCCTATCTTTTGATAGTTATATGAATCGCATAAGTTGATGACCCGTAAAGATTTATTTTGGTGATAGGCTTCATCCGATAAATAGTCAGTGGCAGTAACTATCGGGGCCAAATGACTTAAAAATTCCCAACTTTTGGGATTATCAGTGACTAATATGGTTTGCATTCACATCCTTTGTGGTTGGATTATTAACAAATTGCCATCATAAGTAAGTACTCCCAACATGATGGCGTTGACTAAACGAATAATGCTGACCTTGTAATAATTATCATGAGACAAGGGATTTTCTCGATGTGGATCAGCCACAACAACATGTTTTTTCTTATCATCGTATCCACACAATACAACAAAATGGCCACAAGGTGTGCCACGAATATCATCATAGACGGATACTCCGTCCGGGGAAAAATGTTCACGTGCGCTACCATATAAGTAGGTTGCACTTAAGCCTGTTAAAATAGGAATGTCTTTTTTAAAATAATCTTTTAATAAATGAGAGCTTAATATACGAGAACAAACTTTGCCACCTAATTGTAAATACTCTTGATAGGCAACACTAGACTGAATGATTCCTTCTTCTTTTTTGTATTTCATTTGAGCCGCTAACTTGGCCATGAGCTCTCCGTTGTTGGCCAAACCTTGCTTTTCTCTAAACCAGCTTGGATCAAAGATGGCTAAATCATTGATGAAGATAGTGGTTTTAAATCCACGTACCAAGGCATGTTTACCTAATAAAGGTGCGAGCGTGCCGCCAGAAGCCGAGCGCTCAATGGTTGCAATGACCTCATTTAAGCTGATGTTCAACCCATAATATTGATAGATGGCATGTAAACAAGTCGGCCCACAGGTTTCATCATCTGGCTGTGAATGAATACTTAAATTGATCATGAGAAACCAACAATATCCATAATGATGTGGATTTGATGAAAAGGTATGATTAACGTTAAAGCGCAAATGTTGGTTTGTCAATTGAATGCGGGAGAACCTTTAATGATAATTCCAATATAAACCGAGCGACTGTTTCAGGCGTTTTTGGGTAATTGATATAAGCATTGACTTCAATTGGTTGATTGATTCTCTCGCCAGAAATTTTGGATTTCTGCACCATCTCTTTCACTATTTCACCTTGGTTACAAACAAAATAGACATCTGTTTCAGGACGACGTAAAAATTCTGCTTGAAAGGATTTAAAGGCCAAAGACATCTTTACCTTGGCTTGTTTTGCATGATAAAACCCATGTAATCCTCCTGCCAGATCAGCACCGATGGATAAAGCGCCAAAATACATGGAGTTCAAGTGATTCTTACTGCGACGATTTAATGTAACCTTGATTACAATTTCGGTGTCATCAATCTGCATAAGCTTGGGTTTTAAGTAGCCTATCAAAGGAACTTTAAACCGGCTAAAGTACCACATAAAAAATCTGCATTGGTTTAGGGTTTTCATGCAACATCCTTAAGTTATCCGATCGTATTCTGTTGTACCAAGTGTGTTTGGTCCTACCGGTTGTTTTATTGGAACACATTCTGGCACAAGAGGGCGAAGATTGCACATGTCAACCCATCCTAACTGTTGGTCGCATGAAGGGTGGAAATGATTTTCTTGACACCATTAACTTGATTGACACGATTTACTATGGAGATAATCGATGCATTATGATTGACTTCACCTGATAACGTCACAATGCCATTGATGGTTTTCGCATTTATCCCAATCAAAGGAATAGATTCATCATCCAGAATTTTTGCTTTCAAAATGGCTGTTTCGACTTTGGCCGTGATATAGGCATCTGTAAAGATGGTATTGACTCGTCTGACCAATAAATGATCCGTATTCACTGATTTGACGCCCTTTGTGGCAATGGTTAATCTTAAAACATCAAAAAAAGCTTGATTGTCTTTCACTGATCCGCTTAATTTCACAATCCCATCTTCTGTTGCAACAGAGATTTTTAATGGGTTTAAATTTTTATTTTTAGTAATCTTAGCGGTTACTTTGGTGGTAATAACTGAATCACTGAATTCTTGCTCAATCTCTTTTAAATCTTTAGCACTTGCATTGGTTAAAAAAATTAGCAACATGGCAGAAAGAATGAGTCGAAACAGTTGACGCATAGAATTCTCCAAAGATGTGATGATTGACAAGTATAACATTGTTTGTACAGTACATAAAATCAATGGGTGTTTATGGAGGGGGAGCTGTTGGGGGTTACACAAACTGCAATCTAATACGAGCCAGAGCACGTGCTGTGTTTCATTAACAAAGTTATCCACAGCCTGAATGAATAAATAAGAATGTGATATAAAATAAATAACTATAAAATTCAATCAGTTATGATGATGATAAGGAATGATGTTTGATCTGGTTAGCTGAACTGGATGATGTTATCCACAGACCCATGTATCAGAAGAAAGTTCATTTTAACAGATTATCCAAGGAATGCTAGACCAAAAAGATATTTTTTCTTTGTCCATGACACCCTCCATGTTTGTCAGGGACAAAGACATTTTTTTAAACTGACATTGTTCAATTGGTGTTCAGAGGATGTTCCTGTTTAGTGTACTAGCGTCCAGAATATTTTCCGATACTCATGCTTTGAATCAATAATCGGGGTTGTTTCAGATTGGGTTGGATGACAACTACTGAAAAGTTAATACTCTCGTTGAGTTCAGGGATGTAAAATCCTTGCTTCACTCGCCAAACGCGCATTCTTGGAAAGAGGGGGTTATTATTGAGTTGCCCAGACAGAAGGATGGTGGTAGGTTGATTGGCTTCCGGATGCAAATAAAGTTTTTTTGCACGCACGACAGTGAGATAGTTGCCAAGGAAAGAGGATATGGCATTCCATCCATTATGAGTATAGTGCACTCGCATTTGGTTGATGTCTTTATCTGATTCTAGGTAGTTTACGGAGAGGGTGTTGAATAAGACTTGTTTTGTCCATGCTTCAACTTTGTTATCATCGGCTTGAAGAGGGAGTGCGAAAAACAAAACTGATGCAAATAATAACCACCTAAGTTGCTTTCGCAAATTCATGGCCGCTCCCCGACTTAGCTAATGGTTGATTTCAGTATAGCAGATAGTCATTCAACTTCAATTTGGTAGCCATTTGTCATGCACTTTATTAAGATCCGAGGGGCAAGAACCCATAATTTGAAAAATATTCAGGTAGAGTTACCCCGCAATCAGCTTACCGTCATAACAGGTCTTTCGGGATCGGGGAAATCTTCACTTGCTTTTGATACCTTATATGCTGAAGGGCAGCGACGATATGTTGAGTCCTTGTCTGCTTATGCGCGCCAGTTTCTGTCGATGATGGAAAAGCCAGATGTGGATTCCATTGAAGGGTTATCTCCAGCCATTTCAATTGAACAAAAAGCCACCTCACATAATCCTCGTTCCACTGTAGGGACAATTACTGAAATATATGATTATTTAAGGCTGCTTTTTGCAAGAGTAGGCGAACCTTTTTGTCCTAAACACCACATGAGTTTGCATGCACAAACGGTCAGCCAAATGGTAGATCAAGTGTTGGCCCTCCCTAAAGAGTCTAGGGTTATGATTTTAGCTCCAGTGATTCGTGATCGTAAGGGGGAACATGTCCTATTGATACAACAGTTGCAAGCACAAGGTTATGTGCGTGCTCGCATTGATGGTGAACTATATGAGCTTGATGATCCGCCAACGCTTCAGTTGCGTAAAAAGCATACCATCGAAGTGGTTGTTGACCGCTTTAAGGTTCGCTCTGATATCGCTCAGCGCTTAAGTGAGTCTTTTGAAAATGCCCTTCATCTGGCCGATGGGCTAGCAACAGTTGTCGCGATGGATGGGGATTTTGAGGATATGGTGTTTTCTTCAAAATTTGCTTGTTCTGAATGTGGATATAGTCTAAGTGAGCTTGAGCCTAGGCTTTTTTCATTTAACAATCCTATGGGGGCTTGCTCTTTTTGTGATGGTTTGGGGGTTGATCAATTTTTTGATCCCCAGCGGGTTGTGCATGATGAGTGTGTGAGCTTGGCTGATGGGGCTATTCGAGGATGGGATAAAAAGACCAGTTATTATTCTGCCATGCTCGAATCTTTAGCACGGCATTACGGGTTTTCAATTGAGGTGCCTTTTTGTGATTTACCAGAAGATGCTCGTCAGGTGGTGCTGTATGGCAGTGGTAAGGAGGTCATTGAGTTTCAATATCAACGTCCCCACGGCGGGTTTGTTTTAAAAAAACATATCTTTGAAGGTGTGATCCCGAATATGCAACGTCGCTATCGCGAATCAGATTCGGCTCAAGTACGGGAAGACCTAGCAAAATACTTATCCTCTCGTGCCTGTCCTTCTTGTGAGGGCGCGCGCTTATGTGAAGCAGCCCGTCATGTGTTGATTGCCAATAGAAATTTGCCTGACATCACCGCTTTGTCGATAGAAGATGCTTATCAGTTTTTTAAAAAACTACAACTGCCAGGATATAGAGGCGAGATTGCCATAAAAATTAATAAAGAAATTATTGAACGCTTGGGATTTTTGGTGAATGTTGGTCTAGAGTATTTAACTCTTTCACGAAGTAGTGAAACATTATCGGGTGGAGAGGCGCAGCGCATTCGTCTTGCAAGTCAAATTGGTTCTGGATTGGTGGGAGTGATGTATATCTTGGATGAACCCTCCATAGGCCTACATCAGAGAGACAATGATCGTTTACTCAAGACTTTAATGCATTTGCGGGATTTGGGTAATACTGTGATCGTGGTGGAGCATGATGAGGATGCCATTCGATCGGCCGATTTTGTATTGGATATTGGACCTGGCGCTGGTGTATATGGAGGACATATAGTAGCTTCTGGCACCCCAGAGGAGATTATGGGTTGTGGCGCATCCTTAACTGGACAATATTTAAGTGGCAAACAAGGGATCCCAGTACCAAACTATCGTGTTCCAATCGATGAAAAGCATCTGATTCAACTTGAAGGGGTGACTTGTAACAATTTACAGGGCATCGATGTTGCTATTCCTTTGGGATTGATCACTTGTGTGACAGGCGTATCTGGCTCAGGCAAGTCTAGTTTGATCAATGATACGTTATATCCGATAGCGGCAGCAAAGCTCAATCGTGCACACTTTAAATCGCAGGGTACCCTTCATGCCATCAAAGGCTTGGAATATTGTGATAAGGTTATTGATATAGACCAAAGCCCAATTGGTAGGACTCCTCGTTCTAATCCGGCAACCTACACGGGTTTATTTACAGTGATTCGTGAGTTATTTGCAAATACCCCAGAATCTCGGGCAAGAGGATATCAACCTGGTCGCTTTAGTTTCAATGTGCGTGGTGGACGTTGTGAAGCGTGTCAGGGAGATGGTCTTATCAAAGTTGAAATGCATTTTTTGCCCGATATTTATGTTTCTTGTGATGTATGTAAAAGCAAACGGTACAATCGAGAAACCTTAGACATTCAGTATAAAGGCAAGAATATTCATGAAGTATTAGATATGACCGTTGAAGATGCGCGTCAATTTTTTGATGCGGTACCGAGTCTTAAACTCAAGTGTCAAACATTGATAGATGTCGGTCTCTCCTATATTCGTCTAGGACAAAGTGCAACGACTTTGTCAGGTGGAGAAGCGCAGCGGATTAAATTGGCACGAGAGTTATCGAAACGAGATACTGGTAGTACCTTATATATATTAGATGAGCCAACAACAGGACTTCATTTTCATGATACCAAACAATTATTAGCCGTTTTAACTCGTTTGCGAGAGAAAGGGAATACCATTGTCATTATTGAACATAATTTAGATGTCATAAAAACGGCTGATTGGGTGATCGATCTGGGTCCTTTGGGTGGCAGCAAAGGGGGACAAGTGATGGTGACAGGGACCCCTGAAACCGTTGCCTCTTGTCAGCATTCATACACAGGACAGTTCTTAAGACAAGTATTAGGCAACGACCCTAAAGTTTCGCCAGGAGCACTCTAAGCGGCTATTGCTTTTAACTGTCATTTTCAGCTATAACTTAGATGAGTCTAGACAAGATTGAATGTAAAAAGAGTAGGGTCTATTGACAATTGCTCTATAATGCCTACGTGACGCGGCTTGTACGCGTCATCCAGGAGATCTCTAGATACCGCGGACAACTCCGCGAATAAATCGTGGGGACGGTACGTAGGGATCATAGAGGATTTGCAAAAATGAATTGTCAACACACCCTAGGTGGATTCTTTTAAACCAAGAGCCATTCATCTTTTTACGGGCTGATCTGCTCAAATTCTAATACAAGGGAAATATGATGAGTACTTCATTGATTGTGATTTTAGTGATAGCCGTATTGGTGCTATTTTGGTTTATTGGAGTTTATAATGGCTTAATTGGTTTAATAGAAGCCGTAAATAACAATAAGCGTCAAATTGATATCCAATTGGATCGTCGTTTCAAGGTTTTTGAGTCATTGATTGAGACGGTAAAGAAATACATGGATTATGAAAAAACAACATTGAAAGACGTGGTTGCGCTTCGTAGTCAAGCAGAAACGGCTAAAAATGCAGGTGATGAAAAGGGTCGTATGGCTGCTGAAAATGGTATCTCCTCTATTGCCTCAGGTTTGAATGTGGTGTTTGAGCAATATCCAGACTTGAAAGCGAACCAAAATGTCCTTCAATTGCAAGAAGAAATTGTCAACACGGAGAATAAACTAGCCTACGCTAAACAGGCGTATAATGATGGGGTTGAGCGGTATGAAGCAAAGAAAAAATCATTTTTCGAAGCCATGGTTGTCGGTTTGTTTGCAGGAAAATTAGATAAGGCATTTGAGTACTGGAGCTTACCTGAGGAACAAATCAAATCGCGTGAAGATTATTCGGTAAAATTCTAACATGAGCTTGTCTGATTACCATGCATCAACAGCAGATTGGCGACTGCAACTGCAACGCAATGAGCGAAAGACGCGATTAGTGATTTTAACGTTCATCGCAGTATATCTCGTCGTAGGTTTGATTGTTGATGTATTTATTTTGCAGTCATTTTATCCAAGAGCGACCATTAGTCAGTGTTTTCACGCACTGATTACTTTACAAGTGACACCTTACGCCACTTTGCTAATGGCCGCGATTGCATTGTTATCCTTATTCATCGCTTTTGCTTTATACGATAAGCTCATGCTATTGGGGACTGATTCTCGAGAAATCACCTCAGAAACAGCAAAGAATTTGCAAGAACAACAACTGTACCATGTGGTTGAAGAGATGAAGGTTGCTGCTGGATTACAATTTATGCCAAAGGTTTACATCATTGAAGCTAATTATATGAATGCTTTTGCCAGTGGCTATAGTGAAAAATCAGCCATGGTTGCTATCACACGGGGGTTGATGGAGAAATTAGATCGTGCTGAACTTCAGGCAGTGATGGCCCATGAATTAAGCCATATTCGTCACCATGATATCAAATTGACTTTAATGGTTGCCATTTTAAGTAATATTTTGCTTATTGTGGTTGATATTTTGTTCTATACCGTTATTTTTAAACGAGATAGGCGTGATGATAATCGAATGTTCGCAGTGATCATGGTGCTACGCTACGTGTTACCATTGATAACTGTCGTCTTAGCGCTCTTTTTAAGCCGTACTCGAGAATATATGGCTGATGCAGGCTCTGTTGAGTTAATGCGCGATAATGAGCCAATGGCTAGGGCCTTGCTCAAAATCAGCCAAGATCATGAGGTCAATGCAGAACAGTACTACCAAGAATATGGTCAAACGGCTCATGAACAAATCAGACAAGCTTCTTATTTATTTGATCCTTCTGACATGCAACCTGTGAAATCACTCAGTAGTGCATTTTCCACGCATCCGAGCATCCCTCAACGGTTAGAGGCCATAGGGTTTAAACTCAAGCGAAAACAGTAAGTCTGTGGTTAGAGAGCTCCTTTCTCAATCATCTGGACATATTGTCATACTTAGCACGCATGCTCATTTCGGACAAATATCAGTCTAGGAGTACGTTATCTCGAACATCGTACCTCCAATTTACCTCCTCCAACAAGCTATCTTTATGGGCATCTAGAATATATTTTCGAAAACTTTGCAAAATAATGGACATTATCAAGTGGCAATGTCGGAAAAACTGGCCTATTATGTTAAGTATAGGCGGTGTTCATTGTGCAGCCAATATGATTAATTTGGAGGCTAGATTGAGAGTGTGGTGTGCAAGCTTGGGAGGTTTCAAGAAGCCAAAAGCACTCCGGAAGCATCCACTTTGTATGAGCGACTGTTCACAATGTCGCTGCCTATCTCTTCTGTCTTGATCTCATAATATCGTACACCATGACTCTGACATTGGGGGACTTGGTTTTTTTTCAGTATGTAGATATAGATCAATTTGTAAAAGAGATTGCAGAAATTGATTGGCATTTTGGTTATTCAAGTTGTTTTCTTGATAGGCTTTTGAATTATTGTTTAAAAGCATCAAACAAGTTTTATGTTCTTTATTGCGCGCTGGTATGGCTGCAAAGGTACCTGCTGCTGGATGCTCTGGGTAGGGGATAAACGGAAGGTCTGCCAGATGATCCATCAACTTTTGCAAATAATCTTCGTCTGTTAAGTGTCGCAATAAAGGTTGAACATTTAGGTGTAGCATAGCTTTGGGGGAAGCTAGCGTGTCTTTCAAGAGGATGATTACATCTTTTGTGTTCTCGCTTGTCTTGATCTTATCGAGGATAGACTCTACCGCTTGAAGGTCCCATCCATTGAGCTGATTGACGGTTGTTATCCATTCATTCAGTTTGGTGTGGAAAGGATCTAACGGATTTTGAAAAAATGAAGGTGATTGAGTGAGTTGCATGGAAATAGAATCAAGTATGTTCTTGAACTGAGAAATTGATTCAACAGAGGGGATTTGCTCTGTCAGCATCATGGCTATTTGCTTGTAGTGAGCATCCTTTTCTAAGATGTATCGTTCGCACCATGATTTAGATTGCTGAGTAATGGTCTCAATCATGTAGTCCAATCCCTTTTTTGAGGATCACTAAATTAAGAATAACCAAAAAGATCAACATCATGCAAATAATGCCCACCGCTAAGGCCATATTCATGGCTTGTTGGCCAATCATTGCTTCTCTTAGAGCACTCACCATATAGAAAATGGGGTTTAAATAAGAAACTTTTTGCCAAAAAGGGGGCAACATATGAATGTCATAAAATACTCCTCCTAAATAAGTCATTGGGGTAATGATAAAGGTTGGTAGCAGAGCCACATCATCGAAGGTTCGAGCTAACATGCCATTGGTGAAGCCCGCTAAAGAGAATAAAGTGGAGACTAAAAGCACCACCAATAAAGTCATAGGGATATGAGTGAAATCGATATCCAAAAAAAATGAAGCGACAATATAGACCAACACCGCCACAATCAAGCTACGTAAAATACCACCTAAACTGTACCCTAACAACATCAAACTATAATGCATGGGGCTGACTAATATTTCTTCAATGCTTCTTTGAAAACGCGCACTAAATAAGGAGTTGGCAACATTGGCATAGGCATTAGAAATCACAGCAATCATGATGAGTCCTGGTGCGATAAATTCTGCATAGCTAAATCCCTGGATCTGGCCAATATGATGACCAATGACACTACCAAAGATAACAAAATACAGTAAGGTGGTGATCACAGGCGGTAGAAAAACTTGAGTAGCAATACGAAACATGCGTACTAATTCTCGTAATACCAAAGTATATAGCGCTATCAGTTGTTGGTTAATCGTCATGGTGAATCAGATCCAAAAAAAGTTCTTCTAATCGATTTGTTTTGTTACGCAAGCTATGAATCTTTAGTCCGTGTTGATTGAGAAAAGCAAACACTTCATTGAGTGGTAATTGGTTGTCAATCCGCAATTCAAAGGAATGGGTATCAATTTTATGGCCAATGAATGGAGAGAGATCAGGCAGCGTGGTGATGGGGTCAATGGTGTCGAAGACAAAGGTTTGATGACGTAACTTCTGTAGCAATTGGGTCATGGATGAGTTTTCAATGATCAAGCCCTTGTCAATAATTGCAATATGTTTACAAAGCTGCTCAGCTTCTTCTAAGTAATGGGTGGTTAGAATGATGGTGGTTCCTTCGGCGTTGGTACGTTTAAGAAATGTCCACATGCTGCGACGAATTTCAATATCAACTCCTGCCGTAGGTTCATCAAGAATCAATACATTAGGTCGATGAATCAAAGCTCGGGCAATCATGAGTCTACGCTTCATCCCC
>JAKBCM010000112.1 GCA_021807845.1 Pseudomonadota bacterium | reverse complement strand
TGTTTAACTAACTCATCTCGTTTTTCATAGATGAATAAAGCCATAACCCTGATTTTGTTATCCTTGAGCTCTTTGGGCTCTTCTAATAAGACGCGTAAAACACTGCTGTCCTGAAATATTTTTCTTGCGGCCTCACTCTTTCTCACATCTTCCATTGTATAGCCAACACTTTGCAAAAGCTCCTTCACTAATTGAAGCAACGCCTCTCGCTCCTGGCCAGGGGAGGACATCTTTTGGGCCACAGTTTGAAGTAAGGCTCGTTGTTCTCTTTTTCCCAGAATTTTTACTACATGGGCTTCTATCGTTGGTTTCATATTCAATCTCCTTTGGCTTAAGGAATGCCGTTTACTTCTCTTATATAGGAAGGCATTTTTTAGACAAAAAAGCTACTTCAAATATATGATTGAATTATAGTGTATGTGTGTATTTTATGCATTTTTTGACGGCAATAGATGTTTTATTGAATACCAAACCAACCTCCAGTATCACCACCTGCCCAGCATGGTGCATTTTTACAAGCTTCTATTTTTTCTGTGCAAATGGTTTTGAAGGTGGCATCACCACTGATGTCTTTTCCGGCAAAGTTAGTGGGTTCGCAAATACGAAGGTTATATTTTCCGGCAATGCGAACTTGGCCTAGAACATAAATATTGCTCCCAACAGAATAAACGGCATTTTCCTTTTGATGAGAATAGCAAGCAATATAACAACCAGGAGTGCCTTTATAAAGATTCACAGTAGGGAGTTGTTTTTCTTCAAACCCCGGCATGGGATGATTGATCACGCTTGTGCCGTCGGTATAAACAGAAAAGTTTTCAGGCAGCAATGTTTCAGTTGGGATCACTTCAGCTGCAAAGCTCGGTAAGGTATACAGAAGTAAAAGTCCACCCATCAGCATCATTTTTTTTTTCATATAGCGATAAGCTCCATTTTGGATAGATGTTTGTGGGAACGATGAGTTCCCACAAGAGAAGAAATTACAAAGAATCACCATGCCGCGCTAAATATTCCGCAACTCCTTTAGGAGAAGGGTTCATTCCCGCTTGCCCTTTTTGCCAACCAGCAGGACAAACCTCACCATGTTCTTCGAAAAACTGAACTGCATCAATGATTCGTAACAGCTCATCAACGTTTCGACCAATAGGCAAGTCATTGACGATTTGTGAACGGACGACCCCATTTTGATCAATCACAAAGGCACCACGAAAAGCGACGCCCGCTACTGGGTGCTCAACACCATAAGATTGGCAAATAGAATGAGTCATGTCAGCGACCATGGTGTATTTAATCGGCCCAATGCCGCCATCGTTGACTGGGGTATTACGGTAAGCATTATGAGTGAAATGAGAATCAATGGACACAGCAATCACTTCTACATTACGACTCTTAAAATCGTTTATTCTATGGTCTAATGCAATCAGTTCAGATGGACAAACAAAAGTAAAATCAAGAGGATAGAAAAATATCAACCCATATTTTCCTTGCAAATGATCATGTAAATTATATTTATCAACAATTTCGCCAGATCCTAATACCGCTGGAACTGTAAAATCAGGGGCTTTACGCCCAACTAAAACGCTCATGTGTTTTCTCCAATTCTAGGTCAACGCACTCAAAAAGTGCAGGATAGTTTTAAAAGTCAGGTCGCTTAGGCTGCTGCTGCTTCTCTCAGTAAAAGCTCTAGTTCGCCTTGCTCATACATTTCGGTGATGATATCAGAGCCACCAATTAATTCACCTTTCACATATAGTTGCGGAAAAGTGGGCCAATCCGCATATTGTGGTAGCGTTTGACGAATCTCAGGATTTGCCAATACATCGACATAAGTAAAGTCGACTCCACACGCTTCAATACATTGAACGGCACGTGCTGAAAACCCACACTGTGGCATTTTAGGTGAGCCTTTCATATAAAGTAAGATTGAATTATCAGCAATTTGTTTCTTTATTTTGTCAATCGTGTTCATTGAATCCATGGTTGCACCTTCATCATCTGTAAACTTTCATTATGACGAAAAAAAGGTGATTTATCAATTATATTTTTACACAACTTGCGCTTAATGAAACCACGGGTCATTGCCAATGAGGATAACATTGAAACTCCATTTGATCCTGTTACACTAACTGCTTATTAAAAAACACAAGGAGATTTTTATGACGTTCACCCTACCTAAACTACCTTATGAAATGGATGCCTTATCCCCCCATATTTCTAAAGAAACGTTGGAATATCATTATGGGAAGCACCATAATGCATATGTGACCAATTTAAACAAACTGGTTATGGATACACCTTTTGCAAAGATGTCATTAGAAGAGATCATCAAAGAATCATCAGGTGGTATGTTTAACAACGCTGCACAAGTGTGGAATCACACGTTTTACTGGCATTGCTTGAGTCCAAATGGTGGCGGAGAGCCCAAGGGTGAGCTTCTTTCGCGTATCAGCAAGTCTTTTGGTTCTTTTGCGGCATTCAAAGAGCAATTTACTCAAGCGGCTATTTCTACGTTTGGCTCGGGATGGGCGTGGTTGATAGAAGATAAAGACGGGCATTTGAAAATCATCAGTACGAGTAATGCGGGAACCCCAATGACCGATGGGTTAAAAGCATTGCTGACTTGCGATGTATGGGAGCATGCTTATTATATAGACTATCGCAATCGACGACCTGATTATGTCAGTTCTTTTTGGAACCTAGTCAATTGGGAGTTTGTTTTGAGTCACTTGTCATAACCATTCATTTGAATAATGAAACCACGCTTGAGGAGCGTCTATGGACTTGATCACCACTTATCATCCATTACCTATTTCTTTTACCCATGGTAAGGGCATTTGGTTGTATGATGACAAAGGAAATGCGTATCTTGATAGTTTTAGTGGGATTGCGGTTTGTGGGCTTGGGCATGCACACCCTGATGTCACTAACACCATCGTGAAGCAAGCAAAAAAGTTAATTCACTCTTCCAATGCGTTTCAAATCAAAGAACAACGTTGTCTTGCTGAAAAGCTAACCTTGATGACCGGTTTCGAACAAGCTTTTTTTGCTAACTCTGGAGCGGAGGCCAATGAGGCTGCCATTAAGCTCTCTCGTCTATATGGTCATAAAAATGGGATTGAAACACCATCCATCGTGGTGATGGATGGCGCTTTTCACGGCCGCACCATGGCCACACTGACGGCTTCAGGTAATCGTAAAGTTCAGGCAGGATTTGAGCCTTTGCTGCCAGGGTTCGTTCGTGCGCCTTTCAATGATATTGAAGCCATAAAGACGATTGCTGCCAATCGTGAAGATATTGTGGCGGTGATGCTTGAGCCCATTCAAGGGGAGGGGGGCATTTCTGTCGCCGAGCAGAGCTATTTACGTGCCTTGGCTACTCTTTGTGAGCAACATCAATGGCTTCTTATTGTGGATGAAATTCAGACAGGGAATGGTCGCACCGGAAAATTATATGCCTATATGGATGTGGGGATTCAACCTGATATCATGACTACGGCCAAAGGCTTAGGCAATGGGATCCCGATCAGTGCTTGTCTCATGCGAGGGAATGCTTGTGATTTATTTAAGCCTGGAAATCATGGCTCAACATTCGGAGGCAATCCACTGGCTTGCGCTACGGCACTCACCGTACTTGATGTCATCGAGCGCGATAATTTATGTGACAAGGTGGCTAAAAATGGCATCATTCTTAAAGAAATGCTGATGCATGCTTTAGAGGATCATCCGCATGTTGTGAGCATTCGTGGCAAAGGGTATATGTTAGGGATAGAACTAGATAGACCTGCTCATGAAGTGAAAACCATAGGGCTTTCTCATGGGCTGCTCTTGAATGTAACTCGAGAGACCGTGATAAGAATCATGCCGCCTCTTATTATCAGCGAAAAGGAGCTTGAGCTATTGGTTGAAAAATTAACGATAACACTTCGACAGTTTTTTGAAAGGGGCTAGGTCCTGTGGACAGGCCCTAGCGTTTATTTATCCATCCTGCGCTGACGGACGACCTCATATAAACAGATCCCTGTTGCAACAGATACATTTAAACTTGAAACACTGCCAAGCATGGGTAATGAAAACAGCTGATCACAGCGTTCGCGAGTCAAATGCCTTAGGCCTTTATCTTCTGCGCCCATGACTAGAGCAATCGAGGTCTTACAATCTAATTGATATAAGGTTTCATGGGCTTCTCCAGCAGCACCGTAAATCCATACCCCAAGCTGTTTCATCATATCCATTGAGCGCGCTAAATTGGTGACACGTACCAAAGGTATAGCCTCTAGTGCACCGGATGCTACTTTACTCACCACAGGGGTTACTTTTGCATTTTTGTCTTTAGGAATGATCACAAAGTCAACGCCTGCTGCATCGGCACTCCGTAAACAGGCCCCCAAATTATGAGGATCAGTGATGCCATCTAAAATCAATATGAGAT
>JAKBCM010000111.1 GCA_021807845.1 Pseudomonadota bacterium | reverse complement strand
CATCATGCTTTTGCTCTCCAGTAAAATTTACAGCATTACAACATACTGTGCTCATTAATGTTTGATTAAATCCAAGTCTAATTGAAACCATCATGATCAATTCCATGCTTCGGACTGCATTGGATGGATCGTCAGTGCCTGATAATTCATTGGTTCGACCAGAACGCTCTAAAAATGCCACCAACAATAGCAACGCATGTTCCTCAGGTGTAAAGGATTGTATTATTTTTTGTACTTCTGGTCGTCCATATTGGCTTATCAATTGAATGATACTTTCCACCATCACGTATTTTCTGATGGCATGACTGGCATCATGATTGAGATGATAAACAATACTAGAGTCCAGCATTTCATAATCATTTGGAGCATCTTCATAAGGACAATTGATGATAGATATTGACAATATATCCCACATAAAATGAATAGGAATAGCCATTCTTTTCCCTTCTTCCCAATATTTCGCCCAGATCGAAACGTTTGGTATTTTTTTCACAACGATGTTTCCTGATTGACTGGGTGTAAGGCATTGATAATAGCTAAATGGCGAGGTCTGACTTCTTACCGTTTTTCTTAACGCCATGAGGGAGCTAAATTCAAGCATGGGTTGAAACGTCCCATGATTTTGGGGGGCCCGATACAAATGGGTTGTTATGATGAGTTGCAGCTGGCTTAAGTAGCCAGTATAAACACTGAAAGCGCGATAGACTGCTTCGTTGTAAATAGGGCTTAAGTAGGGGTAGTAAACCATGTCACTGAGCTCTGGTTGATACATCATTCCTTGGTCTAATATTTCAAGTAAGGTTTTATCTTGATGGTACTTTTGAATACATAGTTCTAATAAAATCTCTCTTACTTTACATGCAGTATGTTCTGTTTGGAAGAATTCTTTCGTCGACATAGGTGCAATGATGGCTGCAAAACTTGCATTTAATTTTAAACAATCGATGGGCATGACAAAGCAAATTTCAGTTAACTTAGTTAAAAAGGCTAAACTCGTCCTTGATATTTTTTGGTGAATACCTGTGGTGACATCATAGTAGCAAATAGGAAAATATCGATTTGAGTCTCTATGAAGCAACAGCTCTATTTGGGTAGAGACGACAGTAATCAACGCAATTAAGGTAAAATCTTTATTTTTTTCAGTGAGAAAGATATGACTGATATCTGATACAGCATCTCCTTGCAACTCCATGGCAGCTGTTTTAATCAATACTTCGTTATAAGGCAAGGTGTGATACTTGGCATAATAATGAAAGTTATCATTGATCTTATAACGACTATACATGGCATCATATGTGTATCCATATTTTTTCAGATTTTTTTTGGAAATATAATAAGGTTTTTGAACGTTAGCCGTCATTTCTTGGATCTTTGCAATCAACTGGTCTAATGATCGTTGTTTAAATCCACCTGCTGATCGATGTCTGATTATGGATTTACCAGGTCTTCTGCTGCTCGTATCTAGAATGTGAATGGCTCTATCACGGTTGGTTTCAAATTCTCTTCCAGCTGGATCACTCGGAAAATTTTGCCACAATCGAATCGAATTCATATCTCGCTTGGTTGTGGTCAAACATCGGTGAGGATTTAGTTCGTAGGCAATAGGGGCCCCTGTTGGAGTTGAAATGGCATGATTAAAAACACCTGTTGGATACCCTCTTAAGCTTAAGACAGCAGATTGGCATTCTCGTTTTCCTCGCTTATCTGGATCATTTAGAAAATTAGTATTGATGTGTCTCGTTAAATAATACCCTTGTGCTTCTTTGAGTGGCTCTGTGTCCATTACAGCTGTAGATAATTTCATTCCTCGAGCGTAATCTTGTTGTAGTGCAATAAATTGCTCATTTAAAAAAGATTTTAATCGAACAATCTGCGATAAAAAGGTCCTTCTATTTTGCTCATATTTTTCCTCCATGTAATTAATGGTTGTTAAGCTCTCCCACATTTCTACTTGCTCATTATTATCCAGATCAATTTGAACCCATCCATGTATGGGGAAGTTTATTTGAAATTGAACGGTGGCACACTTAGGGGTTTTAGGCTCCATCATAATGGCTGCAAATGAACAAATATCGTTGTTCTGAAAGGCAAGATAGATAGGTTCATGGCCGTTCATATTCGCTTGATGAGGTTCAATCGATTCGGATTGCATCAAAGCATGGACAATCAAGGGCTCTTTCATTGTGACAGCCCATGAAAGTGGCGTTTCCCCATTTTCCATGAAGAAGTTGGGGTTCACTCCCTCTCGAACCAACCGTTCGACAGTATCCTTATCTCGTAGGTTCAATGCCTGGATGAGAAATTGTTTTTGCTGCTTTAAGAATTCTTTCAGAGGGCTTGTAGGGACATATTCTATATCAACATTAGCAGAATATAATAACCCTTTTCTAACCTGATCTGATTGACATTGGGTCAATAATTCTCCTTTCATCTGCAAAGCAAGTGGGTGTGATAGGGTTTTTAAAATAGTTCCAAACCAAATGATGTGTTGAAGATTACGGTCAACATCCTTGTTTTCCTGAATCAGTGCATCTAGTTCCAGCACCTTTTGTTTGATGAACGTTAAAATGGATTGATAATTACTGTGATATAGATAATTAATGGAAGGATCTTTCATGTGACGCTCTTCAAGCAAATACAATGGTGATAACCCCTGATGATTTTTAGTCATGATACAGGGCAGAAAATAAGATAATATGATTTGGAGACATTCAGAATGGGGGTAGCTCATCGCTAAATGGAGAGGGGAGTCACCTCGATGATCTGTGAACTGATAATCACAATAAGTATTTTTTAGTATAGCGCGTAGAAGATCTGGTTGATTAAAATGAATGTATTGGTATAACATCGCAGGTCTTAGATAATATAGACATTCTTCATCTTTCTTGTGAGTCGCTTCCAAAAAGGCTATCTTGACAATGCCTGCTTGATCATTTTCTAATTCATATGGGGTTTTTAATAGAAGCTGAACGGCTTTAGCATTACCCAAACGTGTGGCTAAATACAATGCAGAAAATCCATCAGGACCTGTGGTTGCAAGCTGAACGCTTCTACCTTCACATAAGTATTCGATGAGGGGTAAATTTTCATTACTGATGCTAGGATGGAGCAGCATATTTTCATAATCATCTCGACTTTTTGGCCCCAAACGATATTCTAATAAATCTAGTGCTCTAAAAATATCTTGTATGACCTCATTGCCTGCGGTTAATTCCAAAGCTCGTCTTTGAAAATACCAGCAAATACTAGGGATATCTCCAGACATGATCGCTTGTCTGAATTCGTGATGAATCAAATGATTGTGTGTATAACCATAGTGAGGCATTATTCATCATAACTTGTTTGACTTATGTAAATTATAGACAATAATTATTCACTGTGATTAATATTAGACAGAAACCTGATTGCGACCGCATTGTTTAGCGCGATAAAGGGCTTGATCAGCCATTTGTATCAATGTTTTAGGAGAGATGATCTCTTTTTGAGGATATGAGGCAATGCCTATGCTGACTGTCACGACTGATTCTACTGTAGATGATTGATGTTCGATGCCTTGTGCTTTGATGTCAGTGATTATTTTTTGTGCTAAATGGCGTGCTCCATTTTCATCTGTTTCTGGAAGAAGTAGGGCAAATTCTTCGCCACCATAGCGAGCTGCCAAATCACCTGCGCGCTGCAAGTCGGACTTCATGGTTGTTGCAATTCGCTGTAGACATTCGTCTCCTTTTTGGTGGCCATAATGATCGTTGTACTCTTTGAAAAAATCAACGTCTACCATCAGTAACCCTAATGAGCGCTCACCCCTTTTTGCTCGGCGGAATTCAAGCTCTAAACGTTCATCAAAACATCTGCGGTTGGCAAGACCAGTTAACCCGTCAATTAGAGTCAGTTTTTGCAAAAACTCCGTTTGAAATTTTAAGGTCAAATGGACTTTAACTCGATTTTGAAGGGTAATAGGATTCACTGGGTTATTCACAAAATCTACCCCGCCGGCTTCCCAACAAGCTGTTTCTTCATCTGGCGTTTGAAGGGCTGTGATGAAGATCACAGGGATCATCTGCGTTTCTTCATGTTGTTTCAGTGCCTTACATAGCTCAAGGCCACTCATTTTAGGCATGACAACGTCTAGCAAGATGAGATCGGGCGAACATCGCATACAAAGTTGTAATGCTTCCCGACCATTCGTTGCCATGAAAATGTCGTAGTCCTTTTTTAACAGATTGTGGAGCAGCTGGATATTAACGACTTGATCATCAACAATGAGAATTCGAGGACGACGCTCCTTCGTTGCAACCATTTGTTCTGCCTCTCGCTTTTTCATAGCCCTTCCTGCTTGAGTATCACTTTACATAGCTTAGCAGCCTTAGAGAACTCTAGTCTTTCAATGGCTTCACCAAGCTTGGTGAATGCTTTAGGAGCATGTTTGAAGTTTTGAGATCGG
>JAKBCM010000007.1 GCA_021807845.1 Pseudomonadota bacterium | reverse complement strand
AACAGAAGGCAACTCCATCAGTAAAGATGATCTTCTTGATCATCAAATGAAGGAACAATTTAAACCTTCTTTTAAGCATGCGATAGCCAGTCGGCAATCAATTCATCCCGTACCTTGATGCTGACGAATTAGCTCAAAAAAAGACGGGGCGGGCTCGGGCTCGTATGAGATGCGGGTTGTCCAAACTTCTATTATTTTATGATTCGATACATCGGAATAATGGTATGAATCACCCCAAAAAACTGCAAAATATACACAATTAAAACAATAATGACCAAAATATTCAATAATTGCTTAACCGACATGAACATTGGAACAAATGCATTGATCAGCCAAAGAACAAAACCAAACACAATGATGTTAGCAAACAAATTTAATAGATCACGCATAACCATCCTTAGTTGTTGTGAAAATCATTTATATCATTTTGTAAAGACCATTTATATCATCTTCAGAATACTTGCTATTTTTTTATCTAAGTCAGGGGGAATAGGACCACCGCCTTGTGCCATGTCATCTCGCCCACCGCCTTTGCCACATATGTGTTGCACAAATTGCGGCGCTTTTGGTACTTGTCCTAAAATGGACTTACTCACCCCAGCCACCACATTCATTTTGTCCTCTGAGACACCAATTAACACGATAACAGCCTTATCTAAACTTGATTTTAATTGATCAAGTAGCGTTCTTAATCCTTGGCCGTCGACATTATCGAGTTTTTTTACCAACAAATGAACATCACCTATGGTTTGAACTTCTGCCAACAGCGCATGTGAAGATGTGGCACTTACTTCCTGTTTAAGACGGGCCAATTCCTTTTCTTGTAGTTTCGCATCGCGCATGAATTGTGCTAATTTTTGCGAAGCATGGCTCGGCGTTGTTTTTAATGACTCAGCTATCATATCAAGCTGTTTTAATTGTTCATCCATCCATTGCAAGGCATACGATCCCGTCACCATTTCAATTCGTCTCACCCCACTGGCAATCCCATATTCAGCAATGATTTTGAATAAGCCTATATCTCCCGTTCGTCTAACATGCGTACCACCGCATAGTTCTTTAGAAAAATGACCAACCGTTAACACTCGCACGTTCTCGCTATATTTTTCTCCAAACAAGGCAACAGCACCTGCATTTTTGGCTTCATCAATGTTCATCTCAGTGGTCACAACAGCTTCATTTTCTCGAATTTTATCGTTGACCAATGTTTCTAACTGATGAATTTGTGCTGAGGTTAAGGCTTCAAAATGAGAAAAATCAAAACGAGCACGCTCGCTATCTACGAGCGATCCTTTTTGTTGAACATGAGAACCAACGATCATTTTTAAGGCCGCGTGTAATAAATGGGTGGCCGTATGATTCAAACGAATCGCATCGCGTCGTACGGTATCAATGCGTGCTTTCACTGATTGCCCCAACAGCAACTTTCCGCGAATAAGCTTGCCATAATGAACAATGGCTTGCCCTACTTTTTGCGTATCTTCCACTTGAAAAACGCCATGCTCGCCGATGATCTCTCCTCGATCACCGACTTGACCACCGCTTTCAGCATAAAAAGGAGTATTATCAAGAACGATGGCAGCCTCTCCAGAGGAAACCAATTGTTTCACACTCTTGCCGTCTGAAATCAGCTCAATCACTTCACTTTGTTTTTCCTCTTCATCGTATCCACAAAATGCTGAAACAGCTGAAGACTGATTGGTTGTTGCATAATCAGCGGTAAAAAGGCTTGCTGACTGAGATTGTTCACGTTGCTGTTGCATACATTGATGAAATCCTTCCATATCCACGTGAAGTCCTTGCTCACGAGCAATATCAGCAGTCAAATCAAGTGGGAATCCATACGTGTCATAGAGTTTAAATGCAACATCACCCGCAATTTCTTTTCCTTGTAAGGATTGAATCTGCTCTTGTAATAATCGTAATCCTTGATCAAGCGTACGAATAAATTGATTTTCTTCTTGTGCGAGCACGCGTTCAATCTGTGCTCTTTCAGTCATTAATGCAGGATAAGCATCGCCCATCACAACGATTAATGGTTCAACCAAGCTCGAAAAAAATGGGCAGGCTAATCCCAATTTATGACCATGACGCACTGCGCGCCTAATGATGCGGCGAAGCACATACCCGCGCCCTTCATTGCTCGGCATCACACCATCTGCAATCAAAAAAGAACAAGCACGGATATGATCTGCTATCACTTTTAAAGAGGGATCGTCGCTAGGAGTGCCCTTGGCTAATTTACGGATGGCATGAATTAAATATTGGAAACTATCAATGTCATAGTTGTTGTGAACACCCTGCACCACTGCTGCAACACGCTCAAGCCCCATGCCTGTGTCCACCGATGGCTTAGGTAGCGGGTGTAATTGACCTTGTTTGTCTCGATTATATTGCATGAAGACCAGATTCCAAATTTCAACATATCTGTCTCCATCAGCATCTATGCTCCCTGGTGGCCCCCCCGGAATGTCTGGACCATGATCGTAAAAAATTTCCGTGCATGGTCCACATGGCCCTGTATCCCCCATAGACCAAAAGTTGTCTTTTTCATCGCATTTTGAAAACCTGAGTGGCGAGACCCCCATTTCTTTGAGCCAAATGTCTGCGGCCTCATCATCTTCTTGATACACAGTGACCCATAAACGCTCTTCAGGTAACTTCAAAACACTGGTCAGAAATTCCCAAGCATAAGCAATGGCTTCTCGTTTAAAGTAATCACCAAAACTAAAGTTCCCGAGCATTTCAAAAAAGGTATGATGTCTTGCCGTGTAACCTACGTTTTCCAAGTCATTGTGTTTACCCCCAGCTCGAACACAGCGTTGTGCACTCACTGCTCGGTGATAGGAACGCGGTTCAAGACCTAAAAAAGTCTCTTTAAATTGCACCATACCCGCATTGGTAAACAATAAGGTTGGATCATTTTGTGGCACCAATGAGCTTGATGCCACAAGGTGATGTTCCTTTTTAGAAAAATAGTCAAAAAATGCTTGTCTTATTTCAGAACTTTTCATGGGATCATTTCTTTAAAAATCATAGTTATGGTATCGGTAGAAAACCCTCGATAGAGTAAAAATTGTTTCTGCTTTTGTATCTCATCGTAGGAGTAGTCTTCTTGTTTTTTATACTTTTTCTTCCATACGCCAATCGCATGTGAAAGCCAGTTCTCTTTTTCTTGGCCAAGTATATCTTCAATCAGCTCGCTTTCAATGTGCAAACTTTGCAGCTCGCGACGAATGCGCACAGGCCCATAGCCTTGTCGAATGCGTACACGACAAACATGCTCCACAAAACGACTGTCACTTTGCAAGCCAAGACGTTGGCACTCCAGGATTGCGCCTTCAATGGCCTCAGCTTCATATCCTTTCGTGGTTAACTTGCTGACCAATTCATGCGCACCATGCTCGCGCGTAGATAAAAGACGCACCGCATGGGCAAACGCATTATTCATCTATTGTTTCGGCTGCTGACTCCACAATAGGCACTTTTTTAACTAAAAACTCTGCTCTGATCTGTTGCTCAAGGTTTGCTCTAAGCTGTGGGTTTTCTTGCAGGTAAATACGGACATTTTCTTTACCTTGGCCAATTTTTTCTTGATTGTAACTATACCAAGCACCAGATTTTTCAATGAGACCCAATTGTGTCGCCAGATGAATGATTTCACTTTCTTGCGAAATACCTTCGTTATAAAGGATATCAAATTCTGCTATTCTAAAGGGAGGAGCAACTTTATTTTTCACCACCTTCACACGTGTTTCACTCCCTAATATTTCTTCGCCCTTTTTAATAGAACCTATGCGCCTGATATCTAATCGCACAGATGCATAAAATTTAAGTGCATTACCGCCGGTGGTTGTTTCAGGGCTACCAAACATCACTCCAATTTTCATGCGAATTTGATTGATGAAAATCACTAAGGTATTCGAACGTTTGATATTAGCTGTCAATTTACGCAGTGCTTGCGACATCAATCTTGCTTGTAGTCCAACATGCGCATCTCCCATTTCCCCTTCGATTTCAGCTTTTGGAGTCAGAGCCGCAACCGAGTCAATAATCACCACATCAACCGCTGCAGAGCGTACTAACATATCCGTGATTTCAAGTGCTTGCTCGCCAGTATCAGGCTGAGAAATCACCAATTCATCTACTTTCACACCTAGTTTTTCGGCATAACTTGGATCCAGTGCATGCTCTGCGTCAATAAATGCGGCGGTACCACCCATTTTTTGGCATTCTGCAATGACTTGCAGGGTTAAGGTTGTCTTACCAGAGGATTCAGGACCATAAATTTCAACGATACGCCCCTTAGGCAAACCACCTATACCCAAAGCAATATCTAAACCAAGAGATCCCGTTGAGATGGCTTCAATGTCGCGCACCGCTGAACCATCACCCATGCGCATGACCGAACCTTTACCAAATTGACGTTCAATTTGTTGCAGAGCCGCATTTAGTGCTTTTTGCTTATTGTCTTCCATCTGACCACCCATGTGTGATATACAAAGGTGAAAATTATCCCACAGATGTCTTCCTGCAGCAAACATTATGGACTGATGACAATGAACCACAAAGTATGGACCCCTAAGCATCCAGAAGACAGTAGACTTTGGCAGTTCAAGCAATTGCTTGAAAAAAAATATCAAACTGATTTTAAAGATTATCATCAATTGCATGCCTGGTCTGTCCAAAATCCCACCCTATTCTGGCCATTTTTATGTGATTTTTTTGACATCCAATTTGAACAACCTGCCACTGAAATTCTCAATCACTATACGCATATGCTCGATGCGCGATGGTTTACGGGTGCGCGGTTTAATTTTGCCGAAAAACTGCTGTCGCGCACGGATCATAAAACAGCAATCATCAGTATCTGTGAAAATGGGAATCGGCAGGTTTTAAGTTACTATAATTTAAAGCAACAAGTGGCCGCTTGTGCTTTGGGATTAAAAAAAGCAGGCGTTGTGGCAAACGACAGAGTTGTGGCCATGATGCCTAATGTGGCTCATACCATTGTTGCAATGCTTGCTACCACTTCTTTAGGCGCTATCTGGTCTTCTTGCTCGCCTGATTTTGGAGCACAAGCAGCCATTGATAGACTAGGCCAAATTGAACCTAAAGTGTTATTCATCTGTGATGCTCATCAATATCAGGGGAAGACTCATGATGCTTCTGATAAAATAAAACAACTCAAAGCTCATATTCCTAGCCTCACACAAATCGTCGTCTGCCCTCATCAAAACGGCAATTTAAACTTAAATCTGCTACAAGGTAGCATCCTTTGGGATCATTTCTTAGAGCCCACCTCTACGCTCGAGTTTGCATCCATGCCCTTTGCTCATCCGGTCTATATCATGTTTTCTTCAGGCACCACGGGTAAACCCAAATGTATTGTTCATGGTGCAGGAGGAACACTATTACAACATCTCAAAGAGTTAGGTTTACATTCAGATTTGAAAGCAGCTGACAATTTATGTTTTTACACAACTTGTGGATGGATGATGTGGAATTGGATGGTGTCCACATTAGCCCTAGGCGCCACTTTAACCCTTTATGAAGGCTCTCCCACCTTTCCTAATGCCAACCGAATGTTTCAATTGATTGATGAAGAGCAGATTACAGTTTTGGGGACCAGTGCTAAATTTATCTCCACAATAGAGAAAAACGAAATGAGCCCCAAAAGCTCCCATTCTTTACAGAGTTTACGCACTATTCTTGCAACAGGCTCGCCGCTTCTTCCCTCAAGCTATGACTTTGTCTACCAACATATCAAATCTGACGTACAACTTTGCTCCATTTCTGGGGGTACTGACATCATTTCTTGCTTTGCCCTAGGTAATCCTTTACTTCCTGTGTATCAAGGCGAATTACAATGTTTAGGTCTTGGTATGAGTGTCGATGTCTTTGATGAAAACGGAGCACCCATCCGTCAAAAACGAGGTGAATTGGTCTGTACCAAGCCATTTCCTTCCATGCCAGTCGGATTTTGGCATGATGATACAGATCAAACACTCTATCATCATGCCTATTTTGAGCGTTTTAAAAACGTATGGACACATGGGGATTTTGCCGAAATCACCGAACATGGTGGATTAATCATCTATGGTCGGTCAGATGCCACCTTAAATCCAGGTGGGGTTCGTATTGGCACTGCAGAGATTTATCGTCAGATTGAAAAGATCCCAGAAGTGATAGACTCCGTCGTCATTGGACAAGATTGGCAAGATGATATCCGCATCGTCTTATTTGTGAAACTCCAAGACGATCTCCAATTATCACAAAAACTCATCGACTCCATTCGCCAGACCATTCGCCAAAACGCATCTCCACGCCATGTGCCCGCTAAAATTCTTCAAGTCAAAGATGTTCCTCGTACCCTGAATGGCAAAGTGGTAGAAGTGGCCGTACGCCAAACTGTACATGGACAACCCATTCAAAATTTAGATGCGCTCGCCAATCCAGAAGCGTTAGCTGATTTTAAAGATCGAGAGGAATTGCGAAATTAAAAGAGCGATTGTTAGATGATCAATTTGATCAAATAAGTGTTTTTCAAAGTCTGAAAATCTGCTTGATTTGGATAAATCTTTAGAAGAAAAAATTAATTCTTTGATCTATCAGCTTACTTTAGCTGCCTAGAAAGCTCTTTGAGACGCGTGCTACGCACGCTCCTCAGGGGGAAAATGGCTAAAATCGAGTTCCAATGTAGCCTTACAAGAGGCTATCAGCACCCAAATCCAAACCGCAAAAAACACCTGGAGCTCACTCACATGAACTCTTTCTATGATTCTATTTTGGTCTGTTTGCGCACCATATAATCTTATACTATCTTTTATTAAGTATACTATCCTTAAAATGAAAGGAATCAGATCTCTATCATTCATGAAAAAGATCGATTTTTAGATAGGGAGAAAATCATGCCCACAAAGTCTTCTGCCGATTTTGAAAAAGAAATGGAATGGCTATTGAAAAATAAATTTGTTACAGAAAGAGGAAGAATGGCAGCTGTCTCTCTCCCTAAAGATCTCATGGAGCGTGGGGAAGTGGAACATCTGAAATTTACGGATGTTTCATCCGCAGGATCAATTATCTCATTTTATCTAGATAATGGAATGAAAAAAGAAGCCGTTGATACAATGGTTTTTGAAACATTAAAGCGCGTCATCGCTGATCATTTGGACCAAAAACCAGGTTTCTTTTCTCCAAGAAATCCAATACACACTCCTATTATCAAATCTTTATTAAAAAAGTTAGAACATCCAGACCCTACGACAAGAACAGAGCTCATCAAAACGCTAGAATCGGGTATTCTTAACCCCGATCAATCCATCAACAAAAACGTAAAACTCGATGGAAATTATGCGAACTTTTGCAGGGCCGTGATCTATAAAACGAAAGATTTGGGATGGGCGTTTTCTTCGCAATTTACTGAAGCTCTGCAACAGGATCCTACGAAAGAAAAACATTATATTGTAACACTTTGAAAAAAGTGAGGAAACGTTTGTCAAACCATGTAAGTCATGTATAATGATTTGTGCGCCGATTTGAATACTCAGCTTGCGGGCGCTCAAAAGATAAAGATGAATCTCTGTCTTTTGAAAACACGGCTAAAGCGGGCAGTTTCTTCCCACCTTAGCGTATGCTTATTGCAATCGATTTCAATGTGAATCACACTTCTAAGACGTGAAAAATCGTTTAAACTGAAGATGAATTGCTCATGACGAAATCCCTAGTTCTGGTAACATCATGATTGAAATATCTGGATTAACAAAATCCTTTGATGGCCAAGTTGCCTTACATGATATTTGTTTATTCATACAAGAAGGTGAAATATTCGGTATTATCGGCAAAAGTGGCGCAGGAAAATCCACCTTGCTACGCTCCATCAATTTACTAGAACGTCCTGATAAAGGGAATGTGATCGTTGATGGTGAACATTTAACAGAGCTTTCCGCCCATGATTTACGCAATGCTCGCCACAAAACAGCCATGATTTTTCAGCAGTTTAATTTGTTAAATTCCAAAACCGTTTATGAAAATATTGCTTTACCCATGCGCATTCAAGGAATAGACGAAAAAACCATCGATGATAAAATCAATGAACTCTTACCCCTTGTTGAATTAAGCGATAAAAAATATGCCTATCCTGCACAGCTCAGTGGAGGCCAAAAACAACGAGTTGCCATTGCAAGGGCTTTGAGTTGCTCCCCTAAAGTTCTATTGTGTGACGAAGCAACGTCAGCATTAGATCCTGAAACCACAGATGCAATTCTTGCTTTATTGAAAAAAATAAATACCGTTTATGGGATCACCATCGTACTCATCACGCATGAAATGGAAGTCATTAAACGTATTTGTCATCGGTTAGCCGTTATGGATAGCGGTAAAATCGTAGAAATCACTGCATTGGCTAACATTTTTGCTCGCAAAGACAGTATTGCGCGTAGCATGCTTTATGCACAATTGAGTCCAGAGTTACCGCTTTGTTTGAGTAGTAAAATATCTGACAAACCAAACCATCAACCGATACTTCGCCTATTTTTCGAAGGCGAAGATGCAACGGTTCCTTTTATCAGCCAAACCAGTCGAGAATTGAACTTAGATATTAACATTTTACTCGCAAACATTGATCGTTTTGATACCATCAGCTGTGGCGTACTCGTGGTTGAGTTAAAAGCTGACGAGGCCTTACTACAAACATTCATCAAGCGCTCTGAGCAATTTCATTTATCTGTGGAGATTTTAGGGTATGTCATTGACAATGTTTTATGATTTAGCATGGGCCACTGGTGAAACCATTTATATGGTCATAGTCAGCACTCTATTAGCCATGATGCTGGGGCTTCCTCTGGGGACTTTGTTATTCAGCAGTGAGCATATCAAGCCGCACCGTACACTTAACCGAATCATTGCAGGTTTTATTAATATCAGCCGCTCTATCCCCTTTATTATTTTACTAGTTGCTCTCATCCCATTTACACGCCTAATTGTTGGGACATCGATTGGTATCAATGCTGCTATTGTTCCCTTAACCCTGGGAGCCACTCCTTTTTTTGCGCGCCTGGTTGATAATGTGTATCGAAGTTTACCCTCTGGACTTCTTGAGGCCGCCCATGCCATGGGAGCAAATACTTGGCAAACGATCCGTCTCATCTTATTACCTGAAGCAATGCCTTCTCTGATACATGCTGTGACTGTCACGGCTATTACCCTTGTGAATTACTCTGCTATGGCAGGAACTGTGGGTGGCGGGGGCTTAGGAGATCTTGCAATACGTTATGGTTATCAACGATTTAACGTGAGTGTGATGATCATCACTGTGTTTATTTTAATCCTTATTGTTCAATTACTACAAACAGGAGGAGATCGCTTATCACAGCGATTTTTACATGATTAAAAGGGGAGATTGTTTATGCGTTTTTTGAGTGTTTGTACTTTGTTATTTGCATTATTTGCTTGCAGCAAACCGCCTGAATCTAACACACTTACCGTAGGCACCATCTCAGGTCCTGAAAGCGAATTGGTTGAAGTGGCACAAAAAGTAGCCCTAGAACGTTATGGTATCACTGTTAAAATAGTAGAGTTTAATGATTATAATTTACCCAACGAAGCCCTACAAGATGGCAGTTTAGATGCTAATATTTACCAACATTTACCTTATCTCAATGCCGCGAAAGAGGCACATGGTTATGATCTTGAGGTCATTGGTAAAACATTTGTTTATCCAACAGGACTTTATTCCATCAAATTCCACTCGCTAAAACAGTTGCCAAAAGAAGCAACCATTGCACTCCCCAATGATCCAAGTAATGAAGCACGTGCCCTACTTTTATTGAAAAAAGCAGGACTTATCACGCTGAAAAATACCACCCATGCCACATTGAGTGATATTGCCAGTAATCCTAAAAAGCTTCGCTTTAAAGAATTAGATGCAGCCCAATTACCTAGGATTTTAACCGATGTAGATGCTGCCGTTATCAATACCACCTTTGCAATGCCTGCAGGACTTAGGCCCTCACGCGACGCTTTATTCGTAGAAGGGAAAGATTCGCCTTATGCAAACTTAGTAGTGATCAGACGAAATAGCGACAAAAAAGAACAACTTGGCTTGTTGGTAAAAGCGTTGAACTCCCAAGAAGTAAAAGATAAAGCCAAAGAGTTATTTGGAGACGCCGCGATCCCTGCATGGTAACAAACCGCACCCCGAACCGCGACCGTCAGCGAGCAAAACCGTATCAACAAACGGAACAAATCAAACAAAATCTCCGCTCCCTAACGGTCGCTGTTCGGTTCCTTGTTTGAAATTCTTAATCGTTTGGTAATAATTCAATGCTATACTTGACTTAAGAGTACCTGTCCGCGATAGCACTCGTCATTTAGAAAAGACAGAAAAGTGAACAGTTACAATGAGAAATTAAATTTTGCATGGGTGTTCAAAAATGAAAGATGCCGCTTTAATGACTTTAAATCTCACTGGAGGCCTCTTTGGATGGGGCAATTTTTATCAGCAAGGTGCACTACAAGAATTTTCACCTGAAACACATGCCGAATGGGTCAAAGAATTTCAAGCCAGTGTGGTACATGGCGAACACATTGATCTACCCAATGCAGATGGCTTTACTGCTTACACACAAACGCGCATTGCCGATATTGAAGGCTTTTCCAAAGTCAGAGCACCCGATGGCTCAAATCTCAATGATAAATTGAAAGCAGACACCGATGCCGCAAAAGCCGTCAAAAAAGCAATCGTAGATGCCCTTAGATTGGCAGAGAAAACCCGCACGGCCAAAAAAGAGTATGAAGATGAAATTAGTATGGCTGTGAAAGCGGTAACGGATCCTAGAGACAAATTTTCATTGAGAAGTAAACATAATAGTTTCCATCTCATTCATGCCGATGCATTGGCTGCAATCGAAACACAACATGCTGATGAAATGAAGGCTCTAGAAGCAATATTTACTTCTGAAGAAGCAAACTTAAAAACGATTGGATTTGCTGCCCCCCCTCAAATTGATAAATTAAAAAAAGACATGGTAGAAACCCTCAAAGCGTCTCAACAGAAAGAGCTGGATGCCTTTAAAAAAACCATTGAAGAGCCCTTAAAGAAAATGGACAAGTCACTGGTATCGGATACTTATCGTGTATCCTGGCTAATGACTTTAGAAAAAAAGCTCCCTGCAGTAAAACAAGCCATTGACATTTTATACAATGAAAATAGGAAAAAAGAAGGGGAAGGCATAACCTTATCTTTAGGCAAGAGTGGAACTCACCGCGCTCGCTATAAAGGGATTAAGCCAGAAGATTTACAGAGAGTTTTAGGCACTATTGAAACAGTGACTGGCAACACCCTGAAAAAAGAAGCGAGTGGAGCCTTTCGACTAGAGTTCCCTCATCATTGGCTCAGTCCTTTTTATTATCATAGTTCCCACAACAAGATGAAAGCAGATATGCTCGTTTTGGTTGGGGCCATTAAAGCCTCAGGTTATGGCTCCATCACATTAGATATTAGCAACTCTAATCCTAAACGTGCATTAGAGCTTGCTCAGCTTGCCTACATTGCTTGCCGTGAATACAATTTTGACCCTAAAAAAATCACCATTAATATCAACGGTGAGAAAAAAAGTGCTGAAGAGATATTTAAAACCGCCCCTGCATTGAAACAAGATGCGGATAATAGAGCAGAGGGTAGAAAGAGAAAATTTGAAGACGCTTTACAGCTTGATCCAGAAAAAGACCCAGAAACACAACGATTCAGAAAAGCGTTAAAAACAGGTCAAACCACCAATCCAAATGCACCAGAACCACCAGAAGATACAACACCTAAGCCGACCTTCTGATTCCTCGTCTCACTTATCCAAAGGGCCTGTTGAATAAATTGATCAACAGGCTCTGATATCACAACAAAAAAAGCCCAAACAATAAACTTGATAAACAGAGTATTATTTTCCTTTTTAAGAATATAAAAAATAGATTGAAGATATTTTCCGACAATGGTATTTTGCTTGATACTGTTCAAACATCGTAGTAACCCGAAGGATATCTGCCCTCAGAATTAACAACTTTTACCGAACTGCCTGTTACGGAGTATTTTATTAAGGACGATAGATGAAGAGGAACTTCAATAAATCTGTTGTAATTGTCGGTTTGTCTATTTTTGCAATGCAACCAGATGCTTTTGCTCATTCAAAGACAGTTTATGGGCTTGCAAATGCGGTCCATTTTCAAACCAAAGCTCATGGTTCATTTTATATCCAACTGGGAAGTTTTTCTCAGAAATCTAATGCTGAACGGCTTGAAAGAGACATGCGTTCTAAAACGCATCTTCCCATTCTCACTCATCTTAGAAATGGATATTATACGGTAAGAGTAGGGCCTTTCAATTCTGCAGCTGAAGTGCAAGCAGCGGGAAAACAGTTGGGCTCGCATTCTGGCCCTTCCCATATTGAGGTGAAACAGTCTAGAAGTGACGCACAACAACCTGTGCATCACCACCCGAGAAGAGCTGAACCAAGAGAGCACGTGACTCATGTAAAAAAATCCGCACCAAATGTCAGCAGTACTCCACAAAATCAGCAGCCTATCAAACAATCAGCCTCAAAATATCATATGTTTGTACAAGACATGCTTGCAAAGGATGCCTGGCTTAGACAAGGAAATTGGTTTATTGCTGGTGATGTGGGAGTACAAGTACCCACTATCAACAACCCTTTAACAGTCAATAATGGCTCAGGGTTTCCCTCACCAAATGATTTAGACAGTTTTACCACGGGAACAAACGCCGCACTCCTTTTAGGTGTAGATGGTGGGTACCAGTGGCAGCGTGAAAGCCGTTATTTCCCCGCCTATGCTTTGGGTTTACGCTATAAGCATTTCTTTAATTCGAATGTGGGTGGACAAATCACACAATACTCTCTGCCTGAGTTTACCAACTACAATTACAAATGGAATCTCTCTTCTGACATCTTATTATTCACTGGAAAATTAGATCTCGTTCGATTTGGCGCTTTTTCACCTTTCGTTAACGGTGGTGTAGGTGTCACTTTTAACCATGCCAGTGGTTATCAAGAAACTGCTCTGAATGATGTCACTCCTCGTATAAGCCCGTCTTTTGGTGATTATACACAAGCAGCATTTGCTGGGAGTGTTGGCGCAGGACTGGATTGGCAGGTGAATCCCAAGCTCATTTTGTCTTTGGGCTATGAATATCAATCATTAGGTCATATTGATTCTGGTGCAGGGACCGGTGAATGGTCAGGGAGTGCTTTACAATCTACCGATTATCATTCCAACAGCGCCATTCTAAGTGTTAATTATTTGTTTTTGAATCAATAAGTCTAAAACTTCCTTGAAATTGGAGAAAAAACGAATGCGTGATCAAGCCAAATTGTATCTTCGTACGATACTGACACTTGTCTCTTTCCAGGCATTTTCTGCCAATAATCCAATTTCTTGGCAATTAGATCACTCCTACCCTACCCCCATTCTTCAGGGAGATAGCCAGGTATTGACCTATACTTTCACCAATCAACTCCCTTTTCAATTAAAAAAACCTCTGGTGATTCAATCATCCGTAAGTCCTGCTAATGAATTTACTTTCGTAGATACTTGTACAGGTCAGCGTTTAAACGCAAAAAGCAGTTGTACTGTCATCGTGAGACTTGATCCCATATTAATAGGCGCCAAAACACTCCAATTGACCATGAGTGGTTATGATAACAATCAAGTGACTTTGCCTGCGGTAAGTACCATTGCTGTCAAATCTGAATCACAAAGTCTCGTTCAAGGATCAGTCATCACATCCTTACCTGAAACATTGCAACTGGGTAGTTCAGCAAACTATACCTTTAAATTTTCCAATACAATCACATCCCAAGCAACAAGTGTGACCATTCAATCTAATCAATCTGAAAACCCGAGTTTTACAACCACCTGTGCCTCTAGTTTGGATGCTGGAGAGTCTTGTACGGTGTCAGGAAGTTATACAGCTCAATCAGCAACACCCAGTACTCAAAGCGTGACTGCAACGCTTTCTTACTCTGAAGGTTCACCTGTCACTGTATCTACAGGTACCACTGTCACCAGTGTGACGGGCGTTATAGGAAGTTTGGTCTCGCCCAATTATTTACCTGCAACAATGGTTGGCGGGGCTTCAAACTCCAAAACATTACAATTTTTGTTTACCAATTATAATTCCACAGCAGTCACCATTACTTCCGACTCAGTAGTCATCACTGGTGGAACTGGCGCCACTTTTACATCAACTTCAGATAGCTGTAGTGGTTCCCCCTCATTACCGTCAGGCGCTGCTTGCCAAATTGAAGGGACTTTTGTTGCCCCAACAGAAACAACACCGACAGCTTTTACAGTCACTGCAACCGTTTTTTATGCTGGTGGAAGCACACCGCTTTCAACCTCAACTACTGTGGTCCACTCCATAAGCACCAACCGAGTCATCACTTTCAATAATCATTGTTCTTTTGACGTCTGGTTTTCTTTAAATGGGGGAGCATTGGCGGCCTCACCAAATTGCCCTGATACGCCTTGTCCTGAAGGTACCGTTTGTAATGAAACCACTCATCTCTGTTATTGGCAGAATTATGACCCTGATAATGACACACATCAGTTAGCTCCTAATGGCTCCAATACCATTACTATCCCTTTAACTTTGGCTGATCCAAACGTTCAATGGAGTGGTACCATTTCTGCTAGCACATTGTGTAATGGAACAACCTGCGGTCAGGCAGATTGTGGTAATCAGGGGGGAACTACATCCTGTGCGACTGGACAAGGGTTTTTACCTCCAGCGACTCAAGCAGAAATTACCATGAATATATCTTCTGCGGATGATTATGATGTTGAAACCATCAATGGATTTCATATTCCAATCCAATTTGCTCCTGGTCCTTATGTCACTGCCAATAACTATAGCTGTGGTACGCCTGGTAGCTATACGGCAACAAATGGCTTTGGAGCCTGTAACTGGGAAACTGCTGCTGTCCCTCAAGACACCTATTTTTGGGTCGAGACGTCGAGTACAACCTGTGGAAGTGGCCTACCTGCCTGTACAACTGGGTTACAATGTGGGTTAGATAATAATCTTGATCAAGTCTGTGGCGCCTTCTTGGGGTACTGGACAGCCAATCAGGCATGTGCACAGAATGCCACCAAAGCAAACACGTACTTTAATTGTAATCAAGCACTTGGAACACCCTTTCCAAGCGATCAATATACGCTAAAACAATTAATGGCTTGTTCTGTTCCTACAGGCGATACCTCACCTCGTTTTAATAGTTGCTATGGAAGCTATCCAAATTATTCCGCTTTATCTATTTCACAATGTTGTGGTTGTGTAGACTGGTGGACATTAGGAATAGGTGCCAACTCATCAGCTCAAAGTTGTACGCCTGCTGGCAAATCCACACCACAAACTGATCCTCAATGGACAGGGAATGTTCAATCAACGATCCAATGGATGAAAACGGCCTGCCCATCTGTTTACACCTATCAATTTGATGATGCAACGAGTTTGTTTAATTGCACCAATAATCTACCCAACAGCTCTAATTCTGTGGGTTATACAGTTACTTTCTGTGAAGGAAACTCAGGCTTACCAGCTGGGATTACTGATGGGCGTTGATTTGTATTTCATCTCATACATCAACCTAAGGTGGGGGCAATGATTAGAACAAGAAAGCACATATCTTCAGCTTCATGTGTTGCTGTTTTTTTAGCAGGAATTACCTCAATTCATGCCGAAACACAGCCTAAGTTTGCGTTTACACCGCTCACGCCAACCGCATTACACTTACCCTCTTATGGATATGCAACCGTGCAATATCAGGTCACCAATATGACTAAGATAAATCGCACGCTGGTATTGGTCCCAACCAATGGCGTCACACAAAACACGGGCAATGGATATTGTCCGAGTCCATTTTATTTGCCGTCAAAATCACATTGTATCCTGTCATTAACCATCGACCGTCACATTTTATCTACCAACGGGATTCCAGATGGACCACAAGTTTGCAAAACCAACGGATCAAATAATGCACCGGATCCTTTTTTATGCTCAAAACCCAGTCAGTCAGATGTCTTAAGTTTAAAACAGCTCTCTTTAAACACCACGGATACCGCTTTTCCTTACGGATCAGCGCCTCAAGGCAATGTCTGTGTGGACACAGATTATTATGCAACACCAGAAACAATGCTAGGCTCATGGGCAATGATAGAAGCCGTAGCAATGGATACTGCTAACGGCTCTATCTCTAACTTATTTACCCCGAATAATGTTGTTTACGCTGTGGGGACTGCGGCCATTGGTGATCAACTCGGAATGACCGGCTGCTCAACCGGATGTAACGAGTTAAATGGTTATTGTTTTGCCATTAAATTTAACACTAAAACGTCATATCCTTATATGATATTTCAATCTGTAAACATTGGAGCAAATCCCAACTCATTTGACATCTACATGGCAGGAGGAGGATCAGGTGCATTTCCAGCTCCCTGCGGTCAATTTTGGGGAACAGACACGACAGTTAATTGGCAAAACAACATAGAAAATGCTGCATCATGTGACGCATACTTTAACAACTATTCCACAATCAATTCGAAATATTCAGTCACCTACAATGGTGTGGCTCATCCTGCTAAAGAAACATTGATGAATGCCTGTACTTTTGCTTCTAGCGCAGTCACGGGATTTAATACTGCAAATTGGAGTCAGTTATCTGTCGTTCCAGTGACCTGTCCCAAAACCCTGACTCAGATCACAGGCGTTGAACTTCCAAGCGACATCACGACCATAGGTGATAAACAAATTTATGACATCAAAACGTTTCAAGCAAGTTATTTTACAGCCAGTACCATAGCTGGGGTCACCACCACTCAAATGCAAGATTGCAAAACCCCTTCTTCTGGATATTGCAATAATGTAACGCAGAGTGTACCCAATTATCAGGCTTCTATTTCAGCCAGTTTGACTACGCCTTTGTTAACAGGACAACCTCCCCCAAGCACTAACTATTGTACGCAAAATCCAACCTATGCCGGAGGTTTTTGCAGCTGGAACAAGGGCCAGTCAAGTGGCGGAGCATATTGCGACCAATCCGAGCAGATTTGCTTTAGCTGTGGAAACTCACCTAGTTGGTGCCTGTGTAACAATGGAGAATTAGTCAGCTGTACGAGCTAAATTGACCTCGGTCCAAAACCCGGGTTACGCTCTGCTCCACCCGGGCTACATATCGGCTTGTTACTCACAATAGTTGGCACCAGGATTCTCTGAACATTTCACTCGGCTTGAACTTGATAATGTTTGATAAAACCAGGGTTTTGTATTATAACATCCCTGCTCTCTTTTGGGGTTTGTACATAATGAGTGTGACCGATACAACCATCATAGTCACATGAACTCACCAGAATATTCATGGAAGGCATTGTCATCATATTGTGATTAAGAATTCTGTGGATTATATTGGAGCATTATTAAGATTTTATTAGGCCCCCCCCAAATCTGGATTTATGTTATATCTGGATCATGCCACTTGAGAGAATACAGATCTTTTCGTCTGTCTTTAAGGTTGATAACAGAGCCTGTATTACGCGCTGCAATCAATGTTCTGATGTTTAAGTCTGCAACTGCGATGGTTTCGACATTAGGGGTTGTATCTGCAGCAATACCATCCCGAGCAAAAGGAAAATCGCAAGGGGTTAAAATACAGCTCTGTGCATATTGCACATTCATATTTTTCACTCCTGGTAAATTGCCTACATTGCCCGCAATCACAACATAACACTGATTTTCCACAGCTCTTGCTTGTGCACAATACCGCACTCTTAAATAACCCGTACGTTGGTCCGTGCAAAAAGGGATAAAAAGAATATAGATGCCTTGTTCAATCAGATGACGTGACAACTCAGGAAACTCGCTGTCATAACAAATCAATACCCCAATTGGCCCACAATCAGTCATAATTTTATCAACGCGAGAAGCCCCCTTCATATGCCAAACTTGGCGTTCATCTGGTGTCGGATGAATTTTTCCCTGAGCATAGACGGAACCATCGCGCAAAAATACATAAGACACATTTTGTATTTCGTCCCCCTGCTTGGTTGCTGTCGATCCGCCGATGATATTGATGTTGTATTGCATGGCAAATTTAACCATCATTTCTTGATACCTTTCGGTATAAGTCGCAAGTTCAGCAATGGCTTCTTCAGGAGGTAAAGGTTTTTTATGGATAGATAACAACTGCATGGTAAAAGATTCAGGAAAAAGGAGAAAATCAGTATTATATTCGGCAACCACACGAATAAAGTATTCTATTTGGGTCTCAAACTCTTCAAATGAATTGATTTGCCTGAGTTTATATTGCACAGATGCAACCCGAGCATGATCAGGATCACGATGATGGTATTTGCGTCTATGGACAGTAGACACTGGAACGACTTGTTCAGATAGAACTTCTGGATTGTGCCAAATGAGATGGCTCGCATACCCTTTTGAGTCTTTATCATCTGGAAAATAATCTTTTAAAATCCCCATAATTTCAAAATTGTTGTGTAATTGAAAAATGAGCGTATGGTCATGTATCAAATCCATCTGTACCATTTCAACGTATTTTTCTGCACTTTTGACCCGATCCCACTCTTTGGCCAGGGCAAAAACATGTGTGATCTAAAAAATGCCATCCAGCACTTTGTTTGCATATTTAGGATCTACTGCGCACTTATAGCGTCGAGCTTTTACACTTTTCTTTGATGTTTTATCTTGACGCAAAAT
>JAKBCM010000110.1 GCA_021807845.1 Pseudomonadota bacterium | reverse complement strand
GATCTGTTAATTTAAATCATAAGAGTGTGAGCTTCTGCATCAATCTCCACCCAGATGTGCATCAAAATAGAGGGTTGAACGATATTCTTCTTCTTTTTCTTTATCGAGATGATAATCTGTCAAGAGACTTGTCAGTTCTGTGGTCTTCAGAATTAAATCATAAAACTGGCTGCGATAACCACGAATACTGATTCCTACATCTTCTATAGTCTCTAGGTGATGATTACGGACTGTTTCTACAGCTTCTTTAACCTCCCTTAAAGATCCAAGGAGCATAGCAATTTGATTTCTCTGTTCAGTATTTAGCTCCATACCAATGACCTCCGAAAACCTATCCCAAATCTTAGCATTAGCGTCAAAACTCTGTTCATTTAGGCTATCAGAATAAATGAGTACAGAGCGAATCGAGATGAGTAAATTCGCCAATTCCACTTCAGCGAGAATATTTTGCACATTCTTTGCTATTTTTTGCATTGTTTGCTGAATCGTAGCCACCGTATTGATCAGCTCTGATTGACTTTCATAGATGACTTTGCGATGCAGGGCCTCGATTTTACTAAACGCTTCATTCATGGCTGTCAGATTAGTTCTTTCTGTTTCTAATTCCGCGCGAGTTCCAGCTCCTGGCGATTCAGCATCTTTACTGGCTTCCGGTGACAATAAATAATCAACAAATAATTTTTGCACATAAACTTGATAATCATGAGCTTGCTGGAGAATAATCCCATTGAATACATTTTTTAAAGGGATCTGCAATAATTGGTAATAAAGACTTTGAGTGTTTTTAAGCGCTTCCAATAATTCAAAATTGGTTAAATGTATATTAAATCGCTCAAGGATACGTTGTGAGGTCAATGTGCCGTACGTTGGCATCCAAGTTGACATGTCCATTTCATTATTTTCTTCGATCATAATTAATCCAATATGATTTTGTTACTGTCTATGATATAAGAGCAGCAGGATATTACCAAGATGATGGTTGATTCGAACATGTTAAAGCCAAACCTTGATGATTTGCAAACGCTTCAATTGTTTTTAGTGACACCAACACCAAAGGCTTGGTTAGAGTTTGCAGTCCAGCATATTCCATTGTTATTGATTGATCACGCCCATTGTGAGCGAAAAGCAGCGGCTACAGCAATCCATTTTATCAGCAAATACCCTGAAAAACCTGAAATCGTTGCCAAAATGTCCCCATTGGCTCGCGAAGAATTACTTCACTTTGAAAAGGTTTTAGGTTTTATCCAACAACGAAAGTTGACTTATGGTCCATTACCACCATCAAGATACGCTCAAACTCTACACCAAAAAATCACCAAAAAAGGCTGTACTGCGCGATTATGTGATCAATTGATTGTAGCCGCTATTATTGAGGCTCGCTCTTGCGAGCGTTTTCACGCCTTATCTGAAATGATAGAAGACAAGATTTTAACAAAATTTTATCGAAGCTTGGTTCAAGCGGAGGCGCGCCATTTTCATGATTATTTAGCACTAGCTAAATATTACCAACAAAACCTAGACACGCGCCTGAAAGAGTTTATTGATCTTGAAAATGAATTAATCACCTCAGTCGATGGTGTTTTTCGCTTTCATAGCGGTATACCGCTCTTAGAAGGTTCTGCCTCTTACTCACCAATCTTAAATCTTGGTGAACAAGAGGCAGTATAGGTTTAAGGAGTCATCCCTGGGGAAGGTGGTGCGTATTTTTCTTCCAAGGTAAGTCCTTCATATCGACCAGCAAAAAAAGCATTCAATCCATGATTTGGATCTTTGCGTAACTCTTCAAACTTTTCTTTCGTTAATCGCTCCGTTCCTCCTTTTTTAACAAAAGAAAGTGAGTCTTTGCTCTCTGGAACATAATCATGACTTTCTAACCAAATCTTCATTCCGAGAGTCATCATTTGTTTTAACGAATCTTTTTCCTTTGCATCAAATTCTTGCTTGTCAGATCGACACAAATTTTTCGTAATGGAGGAAACATCTAATTTGTCGTCGCTCGAAAATTCCACATAGTGTTGTAGTTGAGGAAGCTTGATTTCGCCTGTATATTTTGTAGGTCCTTGACTCAGCGCATCAACGATAGGTTCCGACACCAAACGAAACAGCGTGCCAAGTGGATCGATCGTACCCCAAGCTTCTGCACGTCTTAAACATTGTGCAACGATATTCATCATGGCTGCAATCCATGTATCATAACCTTGTTGTCCACGCTGATAATGTTCTTCACAACGTTTGACATAATCCGACCATATTTCTTGGTTTTCTGATTCCTTTTTCTCTTTTTTAGAACGACGTCTAGCAAGCCTAGTTTCATCAGCTGCTTTTGAAGCCGCTGCTACTTCTTCATCTTTCAATTTTTGCACTGAGTCTCTAAGATTTTGTTGCACGCGTTTATTGTAATACTCAACATCTTTGTCTTTGTCTTTGTCTTTGTCACTTGCAGGCATGTTATCCTCGCGATAAACGATTAAAATAAAACCCATTTGTCTTATCATAGCACATCAGCAAGGGATTGTCATCCCAATCACTGAGTACATATTGTTGAAACTCACCCCCATCATACGCATGCGTAGTTAATCCAGGTTTATGCGTATGACCGTGAATCAGCTTAGTGACGTCATGTTGTGCCATGTGTAACAACAGAGTAGGAACATCAACATCCATGTATGGTGCTGGTTTTTGATGATGAGATTGGCTATGCAAACGCACAGCATTCACCAATCGTTTGCGAATACGTTGAGGGATGCGCAAAAACAAAGAGGGAAAGAGAGGATTGCGCGTCAATCGACGAAACCATTGATGCGCTTTGTCTTTGATACAGTACCTATCGCCATGCACCAACAAAACCTTATCTCCATCTAAATCTATGACAGTAGGTTCTCTGAGTAGGGTTAGAGCGGCAAGGTGTAAAAATTGATGCCCAACCAGAAAATCACGATTGCCGGGCATAAAATAGAGCTCTATCCCCTTCTCTGCTAACCGAGCCAATTGTAAAGCAATCCCTCGACTCCAATCATCAAGTGTATCATCCCCAGACCAAGCATGAAAAAAATCTCCTAGAATGTATACTTTCTTGGTATGAACACTTGCCCATGTGATAAATCGATGAAAACGTTCTGTGATGTCCGGTTCATGAGGATGTAGATGTAGGTCGGAAATAAATACGGCATCTATCATAAGGGTTCTATTTGAATATGATCATCCTGAAGATAAATTTGACAAGGACAGGCCAAGGGTTCAATGGCATCACTTAAGCGATAAAATCCCGCAATGGACACAAGCTCTGCATCTAATGATTGGCAAAAAATGCGAGCCTCTTTATCGCCAGCAATCCCTGCCAGTGCGCGGCCTCTTAGGGCTCCATAAACATGAATATGACCATCTGCCAGCAATTCAGCACCGTGACTCACAGAAGCTGTAATGACCAAATCACTTCCTTTGCTGACCACTTGCTGACCCGATCGAACGGGTGTGTTCACGATTAATGATTTTGTGGCCTTAGGTTCGCTGGTATCGTTTTTATGTTTACGAGACTTATTTTTTTCAGGTACGGACGTAGAATTTAAAATCGCAAGGCCGTTACAATTTGCAATGAGATCTAATACCGGACTGCCGCCTTGAATGGCAACTGGAATTAAGCCATGTTCTTTCATCGTCTGACAGATAAACTGTAAATCTAAGGTGTCTTGCTCTAAAGCCGTGCAATCAAGAACCACAGGGGTCTTATCAAAAAGCCGAGGCGCTTGCTGAACAACATCAGCTATCTGTGCTTTGAATCGATCATGATCGATATCTAAAAGATGCATCACCGTCAAGGTATAAAGACGCCCCTTTAATTTAAATGCTTGAGATTTCAATAAATTATCTGTCATATCTGCGATATCCATCGCCGTCATTTTTGTTTATACTAACATGCAGGGATAAATAACTGAAGGTTAATCACGTGGATAAATTATGGTTGAAGCATTATCAAGAAGGCGTTCCTTATGAAATTAACCCCAATGAATATGTTTCATTGGCTCATCTGTTTAATGATGCTTGCCGTAAATATGAAGACAACATTGCTTATGTCAATATGGGATCCGAGCTAACCTATCGCCAAATAGATATCTTAAGCGCGCAATTTGCCAGTTACTTACAACATATTGGGTTAGTCAAAGGTGCCCGAGTGGCAATCATGATGCCAAATTTATTACAATATCCTATCGTTTTTTTCGCCATTTTGCGCGCAGGATTTGTGGTCGTGAATACCAATCCACTTTATACAGCTGATGAAGTGGTTCATCAAATCAATGATTCAGGCGCCGAAGTGATTGTTGTCTTAGCCAATTTTGCAAAAACGATTGAAAAAGCCTTACCAAGTCTCACCACTTTAAAACACATCGTCATCACCCAAATTGGCGATGTATTTCCTTTTTTTAAGCGAATGATCGTCAATAGCGTCGTGACCTATGTCAAAAAAATGGTTCCTGCTTATCATCTTCCTAC
>JAKBCM010000006.1 GCA_021807845.1 Pseudomonadota bacterium | reverse complement strand
TAAAACTATGTCAAGAGAAATTTGAATTATTTTTTCAATTAAATAATCACTGCTTCATTTGTAGTCACACATGTTTTTGCCCTGATCATTCACTTTACCTTTCATTTTATGCTCTCCAATGTATTAAGCTGACAATGTAAAACACACCTCTTCTGTATTTATTATAGACCATGAGATTTGGAAAGAAGTAGAAGCCGAAGCCACAATACAGTATGTCGTTGGAGAGCTAGAGCTACCTATTGGTGTTTGCCACTAAGCGTTTGGCTTTGAGTTGACCATTGGTATTTATTTCACCCAAACCTACAAACTTTGTATCATTTTCATAGAGGCGAACACAACCGGTCATGGCGTTAGGATGGAGCTGAACTATCTTACCTTGAAGAAGTGCCAACGTATCAGCCGCACTTAAAGAGAAATGTGGAAAATGACTGACTGCCTTATCTATTGGCAATAAGAAAGTCATGAGCTCTTCATGAGACGATGATTGTAATTCATCCAATGAATACATTCGTTCACCCATGAATCCTGCTGAATAGCATCGGTGCAATCGGGTCACATGTGCACCAACTCTGAGCTTTGCACCAATATCCTCAACCAAGTTGCGAATATAAGTGCCTTTGCTACAAGTCACCGTCAATGAAAACTGTTGTCCATCGAATTGATTTAATAGCATTTGGTAGATAGTAATGTCTCTGGGTTTACGAGGAATTTCGATGCCTCTACGCGCATATTTATATAAGGGCGTGCCTTTATGTTTGAGCGCCGAAAACATAGAAGGGATCTGTTGAATCGGCCCTATGAACTCTGCCAAAGCAGCGTGCAAATCATTCTCTGATACGGTGAAGAAATCATTTTTGGCAATCACCTCACCCAATGCATCGCCGGTATCGGTTTGAACACCCAGTAAACCCGTCACCTCATAACATTTGTCACTCTCTAACAGATATTGACAAAACTTGGTTGCCTCTCCGAAACAGATAAGCAACATGCCGGTGGCCATGGGATCAAGGGTCCCCGAATGCCCTGCTTTTTTGGCACCAAAAAGTCGCTTTACCTGCTGTAAGACGTCATTAGAAGTGGCACCATACGGTTTATCGACCAGCAAAATACCATCAACATGTAAAGAACTAGCTGTTTTCTTCATTATCCTCTATGTCATTTGCTTCATCGATTAAGCGACTGAGACTTTTGCCATATTCGATCGACTCATCGTAGATAAAATGCAATTGTGGTGCTGTTCGTAAAGTGATTGATTTAGCTATTGCCGTACGTAGGAATCCAGCTGCCGAATTTAAAAAAGAAGCCGTTTCAACAGGAGAGGCGTTAAATACCGTAAAATATACTTTGGCATGAGCCAAATCTCTAGCCACTTTCACACCAGATATGGTAATCATCCGATTTGGCAATGGATCTTTGATTTCCTGCTGGATAATTTGAGCAAGCTTTCGCTGTATCATCTCGCCGATACGATCCGTTCGTTTAAAATGAAGATTCATTGTCGTTAATCACGCTTAATTTCGATGGTTTCAAAGACCTCGATTAAATCACCTGTCTTGACGTCATTGTAGTTCTTGACACCAATACCACACTCAAATCCTTGCTTCACTTCAACGACGTCGTCCTTAAAGCGCCTCAGCGACTCTAAGGTTCCTTCATAAATGACCACATTGTCGCGTAACACACGAATTGGATTATTTCGCTTGATAACCCCTTCGACCACCATACAGCCGGCAATCGCGCCTAATTTTGGTGAACGGAACACATCTCGCACTTCGGCAATTCCAATGATTTCTTCTTTGAATTGAGGAGAAAGCATGCCCGTTAATGCGGCCTTGACTTGATCAACAATGTCATAGATCACACTATAATAATTCATGGGCACCGATTCTTGTTCAACAAGCCGTTTAGCACCCCCATCAGCACGAACGTTAAAACCAATCAATAGCGCATTTGATGCAATTGCCAAATGAACATCAGATTCAGTAATTCCACCAACACCAGAAGCGATGACTTCAACTTTCACTTCTTCATTAGATAGTTTCACCAAAGCATCAGCGATGGCTTCGACAGATCCTTGCATATCTGCTTTCAGAACAACATTTAATACTTTCATTTCCTGGGCAGTCATATTTTCAAAAATGCCCTCTAGAGATGCTTTTTGTCGTCTGGCAAGTTTTACATCACGGAATTTACCTTGACGAAATAAGGCTACTTCTCTTGCTCTCTTTTCATCAGGAACAACAATGGCTTCATCTCCGGCATGAGGAATGGCTGATAACCCTAATACTTCAACAGGCATAGAAGGTCCTGCGCTCTCAACAAGCGTGCCATTATCACTGACCAATGCTCTGATCCGACCATATTGCAACCCAGCTAATAGGATGTCTCCTTTATGCAAAGTACCATTTTGAACCAACACGGTTGCAACAGGACCTCGGCCTTTATCTAGTCTTGATTCAATCACCACACCTTTGGCTGCTCCATCAGTATGAGCCGTTAACTCCAATACTTCAGCCTGCAACAATATTGAATCCAATAATTCATCAACACCTTGGCCTGATTTTGCCGAAATGTTCACAAACATGGTATCACCACCCCAAGGCTCAGGAACCACTTCATATCCAGTGAGCTCATTCATGACGCGATCGGGATCAGCACCTGGCTTATCCATTTTATTAATGGCTACAATAATGGGGACTTTAGCCGCTTTTGCATGCTGAATCGCTTCTACCGTTTGCGGTTTAACGCCATCATCTGCTGCAACGATCAAGATCACAATATCAGTCACTTGCGCACCTCGAGCTCGCATTGCGGTAAAAGCAGCATGGCCTGGGGTGTCTAAAAAGGTAATATCGCCTTTGGATGTACTAACATGATAAGCACCAATATGTTGCGTAATTCCACCCGCTTCACCTGCCGCAACCTTGGTCCGACGAATATAATCCAGCAAAGAGGTTTTTCCATGATCAACATGACCCATGATGGTCACAACAGGCGCACGGGATTCCCGATGACTACCTATCGTCAACGTATCACCTAGGTCTTGTTCAATCGCATCTTCTTTAAGAACGCGAGCAACATGTCCCATTTCTTCAACAACAATGATAGCTGTTTCTTGATCAATCACTTGGTTGATCGTGGCCATAGCACCAAGCCCCATCATGATTTTGATCACTTCTGCAGCCTTTACTGACATACGCTTTGCAAGTTCTGCCACAGTGATTGTTTCAGGAATGAGCACTTCTCGAACCACCGGTGCAGTAGGCATGGCAAATCCATGCGTCAATGCCACTTCTGCCTCACGATATTTTTCTGATTTTTCATTAGACTTGCGACGTTTGGCTTTATTTCGCTTAGGAAACATCAAATCATTTTCGTTGTCTTCAAGCAGTGAAGGTTGATATTTTGATTTCTTCTTGCCTTTCTTAAACTCTGATTTTCCACCCTCAGGCTCTTCTTTCTGAGTAAAGGCGCTTTTTTTCTTATTTCCTTTGTCGGCCTTATTTTCTTCAGCGACCACAGGAGGCAATTCTTGGCTCGCAACCACTTCAGGAGTAGGCGTGATCTCTTCTTCGTTTTGAGGATGTTCTTCACTGACTTCCTCTGACACTTCATCACCTTCATGAACCGTTTCTTCTGTTTCTGGCGAAAGAGAAGAATCCTCTGCTATTTCTGAAGCTTCTTCAGTCGGAGATGGCGGAGTCAATTCTACTTCTGGCTCTTCAACTTCTGGTTCTTCTGGGGGCTCGACTAATAAGCTACGCTTTACATAGGTTCTTTTTTTACGAACTTCGATGTTTACGGTTTTGCCACTATGTGTATCATGTCCTACAGTCATTTGTGACACGCTTTTGCGTCTGAGTGTTATCCTCTCAGGCGTCGGGCTTATCGCTTTTTGACCACCACCTTTTAAGTGATTCAACAAAATTCGCTTTTGTTCTTCATTGACAATTTGCATTTCGTCACTGATAGATAAACCCGCATCCTGCAACTGGTTTAATAAACGCTCAACAGGGATACCAACGACCTGAGCCAATTGTTTAACCGTCACATCCGCCATAATTTAATCCCCTAAACAGCCCTTATATTAACCTATAAAATGCAGTTGATCTCTACTACAAAGTCCTACTGCACTTTCTAAGTTTAATCATTCATTTTCTGATTGAAACCAAGGTTCACGCGCTTTCATGATGAGTTCGCCTGCTTTCTTTTCGCTCATCCCATTAATCACCAATAGTTCATCTACTGATTGTTCAGCCAGTTCATCCATTGTCCTAATACCTATGGCTGCTAACTGTTCAGCTAACTCTTCTGTCATGCCATCCATTGATAATAGACTTTCATGCGATGATAGATCCATGTTATGTCCCAAGGTCAACGCCTGAGTCAAGAGTGTATCATTGGCACGGTTACGCAGTTCTTCAACGATTTCCTCATCAAACTCTTTAATAGCAAGTAACTCTTCTTTGGGTACGTAAGCAATTTCTTCTAAGGAAGAGAATCCATTAGCAATTAACAACATTGCTATTTCTTCATCAACTTGCAAAGCGTCCGTAAAGGTTGCAAGGACTTTCGTAGACTCTTCTTGACTTTTATCTTCAAAATCTTCCGTCGTCATGACATTTAACGTCCAACCCGTCAATTGACTTGCAAGTCTTACATTTTGACCATTACGTCCAATGGCTTGAGAAAGTTGATCTTTATGTACCGCTAAATCCATAGTATGAGTATCTTCATCCACAACAATCGACGAAATATCTGCTGGAGCCATGGCATTGATAACCAACTGTGCCGGATTATCATCCCAAAGAATGATATCAACACGCTCTCCTCCCAATTCGCTCGATACAGCCTGTACCCTAGCACCTCGCATTCCAACGCATGCGCCAACGGGATCAATACGTCCATCGTTTGTTTTCACTGCGATTTTTGCACGATTTCCAGGCTCCCGAGCCGCGGCCTTTATTTCAATGACATTTTCGCCAATTTCTGGGACTTCAATGCGAAACAACTCGATTAACATTTCTTTACGTACACGACTGACCAAAAGCTGAGGACCACGAACATTTTCTAAAATTTCATACAGGTAAGCGCGTACCCTATCGTTAGGACGAAACATTTCCTGAGGAAGCATTTCACTTCTGGGCATAAATGCTTCGGCTTTTCCACCTAGATCGATGATAATATGATCGCGCGATACCTTTTTAACAGTACCATAAATCAATTGACCCAGCTTACTTTTAAATTGAGCAACGACCAAACGACGCTCTGCTTCTCTTATTTTTTGTAAAATAACTTGTCGTGCGCTTTGAGCCGCTATTCGACCAAATTCAATAGATGGCATCGATTCTTCAATGCGTCCGCCCAATTCAATGTGAGGCGCACGTTCGCGGGCTTCTTCTAAGGTGATCTCTCTATCTGGAAACTCTATCTCTTCATCAGGCATCACATCCCAATAGCGAAACGTTTCATATTCACCTGTTTTTGGGTCGAGTTTAACGCGTATACCAAACTCTTGGCCCCTGAGCTTGCGTGTGGCTGATTCTAAAGCTGCTTGGATGGCTTCCAAAACAACTTCTTTACTTACGCCTTTTTCATTTGATAACGCCTCAGCAACTAGTAACAATTCTTTGCTCATTGTTCGCCTCACTCAACTGTCAAATTTGCTTTCACAATATTGGAAAGAAAAAAATCCTGCTTCATTCCCTCTACATCTAACACCAAAATGCCTTCATCCACTGACACAATCATACCTGTGTATTTACGCTTTTCTTTAACAGGCTTTAACAACTTGATCTGGATATTTTGCCCTATATACCTTTGATATTGCCAATCATAAAATAGAGGCCGAGGAATACCTGGAGACGAGACTTCCAAGCTATAATGGCCAGAAATCGGATCTTCAACATCAAGTAATGCGCTGACTTGCCTACTCACTTGCTCGCAGTCTTCAATCCCAATCCCGCTCTCTTTATCAATATAGATTCTTAGTAAAGAATGTTTACCCTGAGCAAGGTATTCACAACCCCACAGCTCATAACCCATATCTTCAATTGTAGGATTGAGTATCTGCCTAATTTTATCTTGTATCATATGCTTTTTCTAAGATAATAAAAAACCCCATAAATGGGGTCCTATAAGTGGTAGCGGGGGCAGGATTTGAACCTACGACCTTCGGGTTATGAGCCCGACGAGCTACCAGGCTGCTCCACCCCGCATCAACTGAGGCCAATTATACGTGCGGTGCTTAGATATAGCAAGTGATTTCCGATGATGGCTTGTACATTAATTTCATACACGCCTTAAATTGACGATCCCACGCTGCAATTAGCCGCATGGGAGTTAGGAAAATCTGGTTAAAATGCACTGATACACGCCGTGATTAAAGCGCTTGGACAAATACCCAAATATAACAATGACAAGCAATTCACTGAAAATATCAGTTTGTTTCCCTTTGACAATTGTACTCGCTGTGCATTTGCGGGCTCGTCAAAATACATCACTTTAATGATACGCAAGTAATAAAATGCGCCAACAACTGCAAAAACCAACCCAAGTACCGCAACCCATGTCATATGAGCATCAACCAAAGCCTTTAAGACCAAGAGTTTGGTAAAAAAACCAACCAATGGAGGAATCCCTGCCATAGAAAGCATCACTAACATCATCATAAATGCAAGCCAAGGATTGCGTAGATTCAGACCTTTGAGATCATTCACTTCTTCTATTTCAACACCTTGATGTGACAAAATCACTAAAAAGCCAAATGCAGCTGTCGACATCACCGCATATACCAATACATAGTAAAGAGATGCAGCATAGCCATAAGCAGTTGCCGCCAGTATACCAAATAATGCATAACCCATATGCGAAATAGCGGAATAAGCAAGCAGTCGTTTGATATTATTTTGAGTGATAGCCAGTAGATTCCCTATACCCGTTGAAAGTAGGGCCATGATCAGCACCAACTTTTGCCACTCTGAAGCCAATTCAGGTAATCCTAAAGATAGAATTCTAAGAGCCATACCAAGGGCTGCAATTTTTGGTGCAGTTCCTATAAACAAAGTAACTGAAGTAGGCGCACCTTCGTACACATCAGGCACCCACATATGAAAAGGGACACTTGCTAATTTGAATCCAAGCCCTGCTACAATAAACACTAACGAAAAAGACAATAGTCCACTGTGCTCCTGCCAATGTAAAGGGATAGCATGAGCGATGTCACTGAGATCAAGCTCACCAGTTGCCCCATATAACAATGAAATACCATACAGTAACATCCCAGAAGCAATCGCCCCCATCACGAAATATTTCATCGCAGCTTCTGACGCATCAGATTTTTTTCGTTGAATAGCAGTCATGGCATATAAAGGCAAAGACAGCAACTCTAAACCCAGATAGATGGTGAGCATAGAGTGCGCAGAAACCAATGCCATCATCCCAACTGTTGAAAAAAGACCGAGCACATAGTAATCCCCACTGGGCATCTGATGCTCATGAATATACTGTCTTGAATAAAATAAACTTAAAAATACAGTAACACAGATAAATATTTTCATTAACTGTGCCGTATCATCACTGATAAATAGTCCATGAAACAAGAGTGTATGGTATTGTCCTACAAATAGGAAACTCACACAGCCAGCCAATACCAACCCTCCCAATGCAATGATTGGTACGATGGCTTTGTTACGATGACCTAAAAACAAATCGGCAAGAAGAGCAAGACATGCCGCTGCAAGGATAATCATTTCAGGTATTGCCAGGTGAATATTTGCTAGTAATTCAGTCATGTTCATTTTGCCTTACAATTTTGATTTATCTGCATCTGCTAGGGTATGACTAACAGTTTGGTGGACATAGTCAAGCAAAGGTTTTGGATAAACCCCCATCCCAATGACCATCAAGGCCAACAACACATAGGCGCTCAGCTCAAATCCAGAAAGATCTGTCAATTCGGCGACTTTTTTGTTGGCAACCGCACCAAAAATGACCCGTTTGTACATCCACAGAGTGTAGGAAGCCCCTATGATTAACGTTAAAGCCGCAAAAAACGAGATCCAAAATCCCGCCTTGATGCTACCTAGAATCACCATAAATTCACCAACGAATCCCGAAGTCCCGGGAAGTCCTGCGTTAGCCATAGCAAAAAGCATAAAAAATGAGGCGAACACGGGCATGGTATTTACGATACCGCCAAAATCCTTAACCTGTCTCGTATGCATCCGATCATAGATGAACCCTACCCCAGCAAACATCGCACTTGAGACGAATGCGTGAGATATCATCACGATAATGGCACCTTCAAGCACCAATCCTGCACTACCTAAGCTTGAATATTTGGCAATACTGTAAATCGCAAAACATCCCAAAGTGACAAAACCCATGTGCGAAATAGAAGAATAAGCAATCAGTTTTTTCATATCCTTTTGAATAATTGCAACCAATCCTACATAAACCACTGCGATAAGAGACAAGACAATCATGATAGGTCCATATTGTCTGCATGCATCAGGAACAATGGGTAAAGAAAACCTGATAAATCCGTACGCCCCAAGTTTTAACAAGATAGCAGCTAATACTATCGAGCCCCCAGCAGGTGCTTCGGTATGAGCATCAGGCAACCAAGTGTGCACTGGAAACATCGGTATTTTAATTGCAAAACCCAGAAAAAAGGCGATAAAGATCAATGTTTGCGCCGTCATGCCGAGCTTAATCGCATACATGGTATCAATATCAAATGTCCCTCCGAGATACCCTAGGTATAAAAAAGAAGCAAGCATCAATACCGAACCAAGGAAGGTATATAGGAAAAATTTAATCGCAGCGTAGACTCGATTGTCAGAGCCAAATATGCCAATGATGAGATACATTGGGACCAAGGTCGCTTCCCAAAAGATATAAAACACAATTGCATCCATAGCTGAGAATACGCCTACCAGCAACCCTTGCATGATTAAAAATGCTGCTAAATATTGAGCGATACGTTTTTTAATACTTGCCCAGGTAGCTAGAATGACAATGAGGTTAGTGAAGACTGTTAAGGCAATTAAGATGAGTGATAAGCCATCAATCCCAAGGTGGTAATGAATCCCAAGTGCTGGCATCCAGGGAATGTCTTCGACATATTGCATGGATTCTGCTTTGATATCAAATCCCGATATCATAGGCACACACATCATTAAAGTAAGAATGACGGTAAATAGTGACAAATAGCGAGACACATTAGGATTACTGTCATCGCCAGTAAGAAAGACAAACACGCCACCAATAATTGGCAGCCAAATCAAAAGATTGAGCAAATGATGCATACCATCACCCTATATTAACAACCAGCAAAGAAAGGCCAATAATCCAAAAACCATCACAGCTATATAATGATACAAATAACCATTCTGAAAACGTCGACCAATCACTGCAAACCACTTCACGGTATAACCCGTGCCATTGACAAAAAAGCCATCAATCAGTAATTGATCACCCAGATGGTAAAGACCACGACCTATAGCTTTAGCCCCGCGGACAAACACAATATCATTGAACGAGTCGAACCCATACTTATTCATCAGAACTCGATAGAGCAAAGACAGCCGGCTTGCCAAAACAGCAGGTATGGATGGAATCAAAATGTAACATAAATAGCTCAAAAAGACCCCAGAAATGGTGAGCCAGAACACCAGCGAACGAGGAGCTTCAATCATCGAACTCAAAGGCGATACCACTTCTTTTGCCATTTCAGCAAGAACATTATATTCAGGAAGGACAAAGATTGAAGAACCCAGTAAGGGTGCTTTGTCAAACAACATTGGCATATATAAAATGTACCCTATGACAACAGAAGGAATAGCCAGCATCACCAACGGCAACCATACAACCCATGGAGATTCATGAACATGTGACAGCGTATGCTTATCCATCCGAGGTTGGCCATGAAAAGTCATAAACAAAGCACGGAACGTATAAAGTGCGGTAACCATCGCTCCAACGACCACGCAAAAATAGGCATAAGCACTACCTGGGAGCTGGGTTAAACCCACTGCTTCAATAATGGTATCTTTTGAATAAAATCCTGAAAAAGGAGGAATGGCACAAAGCGCTAACCCACCGATCAAGAAAGTGACATATGTAATTGGCATTTTACGCCACAAGCCACCCATTTTTCTCATATCTTGCTCATGATGCATGCCCATAATGACTGAGCCTGCAGCCAAAAACAGCAGCGCTTTAAAGCAGGCATGGGTCAGCAGATGAAATATACCAGCACTAAAAGCAGAAGCCCCCATAGCTGCCATCATATAGCCCAGTTGCGATAAAGTAGAATAAGCAATCACACGCTTGATATCATTCATCACGATGGCCAAAATACCTGTAAACAAAGCGCCAGTTGCACCGATGATTAATATAAAATTCAAGGTGACTTTAGATAACTCGATCAATGGTGAAATTCGAGCAACCATGAAAACCCCAGCGGTCACCATTGTTGCTGCATGGATCAATGCTGAAATAGGGGTTGGACCTTCCATTGATTCAGGTAGCCATACATGCAATGGGACTTGTGCGGATTTACCCATGGCCCCAACAAACAGCAGCATACAGCTCACCGTGATGACTGACCAAGGATGACCCTCAAACAGCGTAATCGTTTCACTAGCCAGCGAATTTGCGCTCTGGAAAACGGTGTCGTATTCTAGACTTCCAGTGTAAGCCAATACCAACGCTATCCCTAGTATGAACCCAAAATCTCCCACGCGATTGACAATAAATGCTTTTAAGCTCCCCTCAATTGCAGACTCTTTTTGGTACCAGAAACCAATGAGCAGATAAGATACCAAGCCAACTCCTTCCCAACCAAAAAACAATTGAAGAAAGTTATTTGCTGTGACCAGCATCAGCATCATAAAAGTGAATAAGGATATATAACTAAAAAAACGTTGGTATCCATCATCATCAGCCATATAACCAATTGTGTAAACATGGACCAAAAATGAAACAAATGTGACAATAACCATCATGACCACGGTCAGAGGATCAATCAAAAAGCCAATATTGAACGAATAAGGGAACCATTCTCCCCCATTAGCCCATGAATAGAGTGAGTGATTTAGGGGAGCTACAGCGCCTGATAAAATCTGATAAGCCACATAAAGCGATAGTAATAATGAAAGACCAACCGTACCAATCGTGACACTATGCGCACCTACCCGACCAATTTGATGTCGAAAAAATCCAGCAATAGTCGCGCCCACCAAAGGTGCCAGCACTATGATCAAACAACACTGTAAAATACTCACGTTGTCACCCTTTTAAATGATTCATTTTGTTGATATCAATATTGCCCATATTTCGGTATAGCAACATCACAATGGCAAGCCCGATAGCAGCTTCTGCTGCGGCCACAGTCAAAATAAAGAAGACGAAGACTTGACCTGCCATAGCATCATAATAATGTGAAAAAGCTACAAAATTGGTGTTGACTGCCAGCAGCATCAACTCAATACAAACCAATACGAGAATGATATTCTTTCGGTTAATGATAATCCCTACCAAACTCAAGCTAAATAAGCTCACACTCAACAACAAATAGTCGCTCATTGGAATCATATAGAATCCCCCAAAATTATTTCTCTGATTTCATGTTTATCAGCTTAACCCTATCATCCCGACGAACCATGATTTGCTTAGTAATGTTTTGTCGTTTTGAACGAATCGGATTACGATGCACCAAGGTAATTGCCGACACGATGGCCACTAACAAAATCACCGCTGCAAGCTCAAAAGCAAACACATAATCCGTGTATAAAACCATTCCAAGCGCTTCGGTATTGGGAAGATGTTTTGAATCGGTGACAACATCAAGTGGCATATAATCACCGGCAACTGTTTCACGTACAGCGATAGATGCCTTTACATCGGTGTTGAATTGATTTTTTGGTATGGCTAGTAACAGTAAGCTGACGAGTAAGGCCACGATAAATACACCTATAGGTATATAGCGATAGACATTTTTTTTCATCGACTCTATATCAATGTTGAGCATCATCACCACAAACAAAAATAAGGTCATTACTGCACCAACATAAACCAGAACCAAGATCATCGCTAAGAACTCAGCATGAACCATGATCCATAAAATAGAACTGGCGAAAAAGGCCAATACTAAAAATAGGATGCACCGAACTGGATTATTTAAGGTGATCACCATCAAAGCTGATAACAGGGTGATCCCAGCAAATACGTCAAATATGACTTTCGGTAATAACTCATGCATTTTTTACCCCATTAACGATATTTTTCATCAAGCGCTCTATCTGCCGCCAATCGATTTTCCATCAAATCGCCCACAGCTAGAAGTTTGTCTTTTGTCATAATGTTTTGACCACGCTCACTGATATGATAATGATGAATGGGTGTCACCACGATTGAATCAACAGGGCAAGACTCTTCACACAATCCACAATTGATACATTTGAACATATCAATATCATATCTTGTTGTTCGCCGTTGACCATCTTCTCTTGGTTCTGATTCAATGGTGATTGCAAGAGCCGGACATACCGCTTCACATAACTTACAGGCAATACATCTTTCTTCGCCATTTGGATACCGACGTAATGCCAACATGCCACGAAAGCGAGGAGAGATAGGTGTGTCTTCTTCAGGAAATTGAATGGTTATTTTTTTCTTGTAAAAATATTTAGCCGTCACTTTTAAACCAAGCAAAAGCTCCAACAATATAAAGCTTTTGAAATAATGTTTGATGTATGTGTATGCTTTCTTCATTCTGATTAGAACCATGGTTTCACGTGCAAATTGACCATCAGGGCTGTAACAATCACCCAAACAATCGTCACCGGGATCAAAACCTTCCAACCCAATCTCATCAACTGATCATAACGATAGCGTGGGAAAGTTGCTCTGATCCATAAATACACAAATAAAAAGAATACTATTTTTACCAATAACCAAATAAATCCTGGCACAAAGTAAAACACTTCACTTAAGTAAGGGATCCCCTCAAAAGGAGATAGCCAACCACCTAAAAATACCAATGCCATAACAGTTGAGATCAAAATCATACTGGCATATTCAGCAAGGAAAAACAGAGCGAAACCAATGGCTGAATACTCCACGTGAAATCCAGCCACGATCTCAGATTCACCCTCTGCCAAATCAAATGGGGCGCGATTGGTTTCAGCGATACCAGCTATCCAAAATGACATAAACAGAGGTAAAAGTGGAAGAAACCACCAATGCCAAACCCCCCCGCTCTGCGAATTGACAATATCGGTCAAATTTAAGCTATTCGCTGCAAGCAGCACGCCAACAAAAGCAAATCCCATTGGAATTTCATAAGAGATGGTTTGCGCGGCACTTCTAAGTGCGCCCAGCATCGCATATCTCGAATTCGATGCCCAACCTGCTATCAACACCCCATATACGCCTAGAGAACTCATTGCAAACAGATATAAAGTACCAGCATTGATGTTCGCCAAAACTATCCCTTCATTGAACGGGATTACAGCCCATCCAGCAAGTGCTGGAACCAATGAAAACAAAGGGGCAATGACGAATAGGTATTTGTTCGATCGGGTAGGAACAATGATTTCTTTACAAATCAACTTGATGAGATCGGCAAAAGGTTGCAATAACCCTCTATAACCCACTCTATTGGGGCCAATTCGTACTTGAATATATCCAATCACTTTTCGTTCAGCGTAGGTTAAATAGGCCACGCACACAAGAAGTGGCACTACAATAGCCAGAAATTTAAGGATAATCCACAGTAAAATACCAATATCTTGTAGCATATTGTGCTTACCTATCTACGCCTTAATATTAATTGCAGCAAAAGAATGCCCTAAATCAATTGTCTCAGGCATTGCATTTGCTACCCAAATAACATCGGGAGCCACCCGTTCATCATGTTTAAGCGGCAATGTTATCTCAATATCTCCCTGAGATACAGTAGCCATATCGGTTAATTTAAGTTGACTTGCAGTCTGAGGGTGGATACGTATACACGTTGCTTCTGATGTCGCACAGTCTTGTAACGCACTTGCATGCCGAACAATTGCATCGCACTTATATATTGGCCATTCACCCAATCGAACTATATTTTTGCTACTCACTGGTAAAGACTCTGGATAGAAAGGGGTATAGTTGATTTGAGCACCGATTTCAAGACCTGCTTTTATTTCTTCTGTCACCTCTTCTGAAGAGGTATATTCAAACCCTTTCATCTGTAATAAATTTGCTAAAACTCGTAAAATTTTCCATGCAGGGCGTGACTCACCAAAGGGCAGTAATGCACCTTTTACGGTTTGCCAAGTTTGGTCCACATTAATATAAGTTCCAGAGGTTTCAGCATAGGGTGCTATGGGTAAAATGACATCGGCATAATCATAAATAGAGTCATTTTGATAAGCTGATAGCATCACCACAAACTCTGCTGCAAGCATAGATTGTCTGGTTCGGAAAGGATTAGCAAAATCATATCCAGGCTCTACTGCCAACAAAAAGTATCCTTTCAGTTTGGCATCTAGCGCAGACTGCACATCCAAGCCTACGTTATCACTTGTTTTTCCGAGCGCTCCTCGGTGGGGTAGCATGCCAGCAAGCCATGCGCCAGCACTATTTGCGCCCAAGGTTAAGCGTAAGACTTTAGCGCCACTTGCCTTAGATATGAAGTCAACCAAGGTACGTATTAAAGCTGCATCAGGATGATTTTCACAAAGGATCCCGGTGAGGATTGCCGCATTGGGCTGAGACAGTGCTTTGGCCATGGCTTTTGCTGTTGCATCTGGTTCTAGTCCTATCAACAATTTTTGTATTTCAAAGGAGGCTTCACTCACATCCCCAATAAGTACCAATGCCACTTCGGCTAAGTGTCTCGTAAATTCTTCTGGCGAAACAATACGCTTACCTGATAATCCAAAACGATATTCATAATCAACAGCATTGAGTGCATAAATCTTAGCACCGTTGCGGAAAGCTTTACGAACACGAATGCCAGCAAGGGGGACTTCTTTATCAATATTACAACCAATCAATAAAATAGCATCTTGTTTTTCAATGTCAGCATACTTTAGTGTGCTTAAAGGCATGTTTGGTTGACCACTCTGGTCGCGAAAATCTACTTGTTGCAAGCGATGGTCAAGATTTTGTACGCCCATTTCTCGCATCAATTTTTGGAGTAAATACAATTCTTCTAAGGTAGAAGAAGGAGAAGCAAACGTTGCCCATTGCTCTGGACCATATTGCTTGATTACCCGGCTCATGCCTTCAGCTGCAAATTTTAGCGCCTTTTCCCAGCTGACTGTTTCCCACTGACCATTTCGTTTTATTTTGGGTTGATCTGCTCTGCCTTGACTATTTAACCCAAGATAACTAAACCGATCTCTGTCTGACAACCAGGTTTCATTAATCAGATCGTGTTCTTTCGGAACAACTCTCATCAACGTATTTCTCCTGGTGTGTAAATACACATTGGATCCCAAACAATCGTGCGGGGCGATACTTTCATGCTGAGTCATTTCCCAGGCTCTTGCAGTGAACCGATATGGCTTTGAAGTCAATGCACCCACAGGACATAAATCAATGATGTTTCCAGACACTTCTGAAGTGATGCTGTGTTTCACATAAGTGCCAATCTGCATGTGCTCACCACGGCCTGTCGCACCAAGCTCCCTAAGTCCTGCAACTTCCTCTCCAAATCGTACACAACGTGTACAATGAATACATCGAGTCATTTCCGTTGAAATCAAAGGACCGAGATCGTCATCTTCTACAGCACGCTTCGTTTCGCCATAGATGGATGAGTCATGACCATATCCCATAGAGATATCCTGTAACTCACACTCTCCACCTTGATCACAGATAGGACAATCCAGTGGATGGTTAATCAACAAGAACTCCATCACAGCTTGTTGAGAGTGGAGCGCTTGTTTAGACCGGGTGTATACTTTCATACCATCAGTGATTGGCGTGGCACAAGCCGGAACCGTCTTTCGTCCACCTTCCAACTCGACAAGACACATACGACAATTTGCAGCTACAGATAATTTTTTATGATAACAAAAGCGTGGAATATATATTCCTGCGTCATCTGCTACTTCGATGATCATTTTACCGTTTTCTACTTCAATTGCCTTTCCATCGATTTCAATGTTAGCCATTGGTAACCTTCTTTATACTAGATCGCTTATGTTTAATATAATATTCAAATTCGTGCTTGAATTGTTTGACAAAACTTTGCACCGGCCAAGCTGCTGCCTCACCCAGGGCACAAATAGTGCGGCCTTCAATATTATTGGCAACATTTACCAATTTTTCGACATCACCTGGAGCACCATGTCCTTCTTTTATCCGATGCAACAGACGGACCATCCACCCAGTCCCTTCGCGACAAGGTGTACATTGGCCACATGATTCATCCATATAGAACTCTGAAATACGATACAAAGCATCTACCATGCACGTGGTTTCATCCATCACAATCACAGCACCTGATCCTAGACCTGAACCTGCTTTCTGGATACTGTCATAATCCATATCCAGATTCATCATCACATCACCTGGCAAAATCTGCATAGAAGTACCACCTGGTATCACGGCTTTGATACGGCGGCCCTCTAAAACACCTCCTGCAAGTTCTAATAATGTTTTAAATGGCGTACCCAAAGGAATTTCAAAATTCCCTGGTTTGTTGACATGGCCACTCACACTAAAGCACTTTGTACCGCCATTGTTTGGTTTTCCCAACTTCAAAAACCATTCTCCGCCTTTCTCCATAATCACCGGAACGGAAGCAAATGTTTCTGTGTTGTTGATGGTTGTGGGTTTTCCATATAAGCCAAAATTCGCAGGAAAGGGAGGCTTGAATCTGGGTTGGCCTTTTTTTCCTTCAATTGAATTTAATAATGCCGTTTCTTCCCCACAGATATAGGCTCCTGCGCCTAGATGGTTATGTAAGTCAAAATCTACTTTGGAATTTAAGATATTCTTTCCCAATAGACCTGCGTCATAAGCTTCTTTCAGCGCATCTTCCATGCGAACATAGGGTTCCCAGAATTCACCGCGGATATAGTTATAACCCACTGTGGCGCCCATGACATAACCCGCAATAGCCATCCCTTCAATGAGTTGATGTGGATTAAATCGCAAGATATCTCGGTCTTTACAAGTACCAGGTTCACCTTCATCCGAGTTACATACCACATATTTTTGTCCTGGGGCATTGCGGTTCATGAAACTCCACTTCAGTCCAGTTGGAAAACCGGCTCCTCCTCGGCCACGCAAAGCTGAGGTTTTTAATTCATCGATGATATGCTGTGGCGAAGTCTGTTCTTTTAAAATACGTCGCAAGGCACTATAACCACCCACACTTTCATAGGCGGCCAAAGTCCAAGAGTTCGGTAAATGAAGCGTTCGGTAACAGACTTGATTTAATTTAACCATGAAAATGTCTCTGTTCAACGGTACTGTTCTATAATTGCATCGAGCTTATCGGCCGTAAGATTTTCATGAAAATCTTTATCTACTTGCATCATGGGAGCATGAACACAAGCGCCTAAGCATTCCACTGATCGTAGCGTAAAGCACCCATCCTTTGTTGTTTCGCCTAACTTGATGCCTAATTTTTTTTCTAAGTGTTCTACAACAGCAGCTGAATTTCGTAATTTACAAGAAATGTTGGTACAAACGTTGAGCAAATGTCGACCAGTCGGCTTATGCTCGTACATACTATAAAAACTAGCTACTTCATAGACGGCAATGGGCGGCATCTCTAAATAGTGTGCTACAGCATCCATCATTTCTGTGCTTAAATGACCATTTTCTTCTTGAACAATCATCAAAGCACTCATTACTGCTGATTGCTTTTCATTTTTGGGATATTTAGCAATCCAAGCATCTATCTGTTTTTTGCCAGCAGCACTAACAAATGGCTTAATGAATTGCGCTCTATGTTCAGACATGGCTTTAACCCTTTACCTATCAATTTCTCCGAACACAATATCTTGGCTTGCTAAAATAGCTACGCCATCTGCTAACATGTGTCCTTTGACCATTTCATCAAAACTGGATAAATGTGCAAACCCTGGGGCACGTATCTTCATTCGATAAGGTTTATTTGCCCCATCAGAAATCAAATATATTCCAAATTCACCTTTTGGCGCTTCTACAGCGCCGTATACTTCGCCTTCAGGCAAACAAAAACCCTCAGTAAATAACTTGAAATGATGGATCAATGCTTCCATATCATGTTTCATTTCAAGGCGACGGGGAGGAGTGATTTTATGATCCTCAATACGAACTGGCCCTGGATGTTTACGTAGCCATTCAATACACTGCCTAATAATCAGGTTGGATTGTCGCAACTCTTCGACACGAACCAGATATCGATCGTAACAATCTCCTGTTTTGCCGACAGGTATTTTAAAATCAACTTTATCATAAGCTGCATAAGGCTGTTTTTTTCGTAAATCCCAAGCCACTCCTGAGGCACGTAACATCGGTCCTGAGAATCCCCACTGCAAAGCCATTTCAGGCGAAACGACCCCAATATCTACTGTTCTTTGTTTCCATATGCGGTTATCGGTAAGTAAGGCTTCATACTCATCCACGCACTTTGGGAAACGTTCTGTAAAAGCCCATAGAAAATCCAGCAAACTCCCTTGCCGATTCACATTCATTTTTTCGACTTCGCGCTCATTATGCCATTTTGAGGGTTTATATTGTGGCATCATTTCGGGCAGATCTCGCGCAACTCCCCCTGGGCGATAGTAAGTAGCATGCATCCTAGCTCCAGATACTGCTTCATAACAATCAAAAAGATCTTCGCGCTCACGAAAACAATATAAAAAGACCGTCATGGCCCCAATATCTAACGCCGTTGCACCCAACCATAACAAGTGATTGAGAATGCGAGTGACTTCATCAAACATGGTTCGAATGTATTGGGCTCGTATAGGAGGTTCTACCCCCAATAATTTTTCTATCGCTTGGACATATGCATGTTCATTACACATCATTGAAACATAGTCTAATCTATCCATATAGCCTATGTTTTGTAGATAGGGCTTTGTTTCAACTAATTTTTCTGTACCACGATGCAGTAACCCGATATGCGGATCAGCACGAACAATGGTTTCCCCTTCAAGCTCTAGCACCAAACGTAACACACCGTGTGCAGCAGGATAGATCG
>JAKBCM010000109.1 GCA_021807845.1 Pseudomonadota bacterium | reverse complement strand
AATTCCCAGTCAAACGTTTGGGGGTAATACGTATGGTAACAGGCACGATTCATGTAATTATAGGGAAATAGCCATCGACTAAATGGTAAATTAACCAAAAGATTACTCAGTGGAAAATCATTAAAAGTGCCTAGAATGATGTCATTGGCACCTACCTTGGGGCCAATGATTTTCTGAAACCCAAACGCTTCGCCTAAGTTATTAAATCGACGATCGTCCGTCGCAAAAATGGTTTGATACCCTAAGTGTTGTAATGACCATGCGATACTATGAGACGAGGTTTGTTTATCCTCAGGCATCAAATTATATATTGCATGGTGATGAAAGGGATATAAACCAGAAAGAATGGTTGACCAGGCAGGATATGTGTATGCAAGAGGGCTGATTGTCTCCTTAAACAACACACTATTTTGGATGAAATGAGTGAGGGTAGGTGTCTGTTTGCTGTTGATGCTTTTAGGTCTTAGTGAGTCAATCCCAATGAATATAATATGGTTAGACGGACTTTGATTTTTGATTGAAATCACCTGCATTTTGTCGTACGAAAATAAACCCATGCATAGCAATAATGATAGCGCTATCATTTTCGGGTATTTTTTTGTTGCAAAAAATAAGGCGTTCATTGTTAACAAAATTAATATGATTAATGACATGAATAAAAAGATGAGGATGACGGTTTGTGGTAACTCAGGTAACAATAATTCGCTAAAAAGACTTAATGGAAAAAAATAGCAGTTGGCTGTGATGAGCGCACAAATAGAAATGAGCCAAATCACGAGCTGTGTGCGTTCTAGTGATACTTTATAATGGCATTGGAACATCCCCCAAAGAAGCGCTGTTTGCAAGACAGATAAGACAAGATAGAGACAGATATGGATGAGTCCTGTCCCAATCAACTCAAAATAAACCAAGGTGGGTAAGGGGATGGCGCTAAGATAAGAGTGACTTTTTGATAAAATAAACCCAATTTGTAAACATAAAAAAACAAGATTGTATAGGGAAAAATGGAGAAACCAAGTCAAAAAAAATGGCTTATTTTTCACGATGTTGGAGTGACAGTACTATTTAAATGCCAATTATAGATATAGCTGTTAATTGAAGCAATCTGTTTTAACTGGCTACGTAATGGCTCGTTAGCATAAAGAGAAAGATGTTTGATGATATCTTTTTGACTCCCTCCAAAATCATCAAGATACCAGTCATATAGTCTTGAGATGATCAATTTATCTTCTACAACCTGCGTGCCGCGTAAGGAATTAATATAACTATAAGCCGCAATGTTGAGTTGTGCTTCGATAGTGCTACCTTGAAAGGTCTGTTTGCTGAGATTGGCACCACCAATGGTCCCATCATTCATGGCGTAATGGGTTCTTGGATCATTCCAAATCGCTCGAATGATGCGATTTTCAATGTCATCTAATGTTAAGTGTGTACCATCAACCGTGACAACATGTGCGCCCCAAGGCCCAATACTAAATAACCCAGGAGAGATATTGACTTCTTGTATGCTATCCAGAGGATAATATTCGGCAATGATTTGAACAATCAATGCATTATACAGATTGAGCCAATATGCTAGTTGTTCTTGGCGATTGTATTGATTGATATGAATCTTTGACATCCGGTTGATATATTGTTTCAAAGAAGCCAAATCAGATTCATCAAGATGAGGATAGTCAACAAGATTGATGCCTTCGTCATTGGTAATGACATGGCGGTTCAAAAAATCTTGCCATTCTTGGTGTGAGATAACGGCTTGAGAGAGGGGGTTATGAACTTGCCATTTGGGCCATACATTTTTATGAAAGGAAGCGAAAGCCATATTGGAGAGGAAGAGCAAAAGGGAAAATAAGAGGATAGGCGATTTGAAAGAAGTGACATGCCTCATGGTTTAGTCATCCTCATGGGTGGGTAATAGGGCTCTATTTCTGAGCGCGTTACCGATGGTATGGCAGTCCAAATATTCTAATTCTCCTCCATTGGGGATGCCATGTGCGAGTTGGGTGATCTGGATCTGATGTGGGCGAAGAATTTCTTGAATAAAATGGATGGTTGTTTGACCCTCAATGGTTGGGCTCAGTGCCAGAATAACTTCTTTAATCTGTTCATGAATCACCAATTGTTGGAGTTTGGGCAGATTTAAGTCGTCGGGTCCTACGCCATCTAAAGGAGAAATTTTCCCCATCAAGACATAATAAGACCCACGATAAACATTGCTTTGTTCTATAGCCAAAACATCCTGAGGACTTTCAACAACACAAAGCACATGGGCTTCTCTCTCTTTGTTTTGGCATAAAGTGCATATCTCTTCGCTAGAAAGATTATTACATCTTTGACAATGGCGAATATGATGCATGGCATCTGTTATGCATTCTGCAAGGTGGAGTCCACGTTGGCGTTGATGTTGTAATAAGTGAAATGCCATTCGTTGCGCTGATTTTGGCCCAACGCCGGGTAAAACACGCAAAGCATCCACCAATCGAGAGAGTGTATCCATCGCTTGCTAATCTTCATCCTTCTCTTTATCTTTCATGAAGTCTGTTGGAATATTAAGACCCGCAGTGAGTTGAGTGATTTTTTCCTTAGATGCTTTTTCAATTTTTCGCACAGCGTCATTGACTGCTGCTGCAATCAGATCTTCTAGCATTTCAACTTCTTCTTCGAGAAGGGATGGATTGATCTTGACTCGCGTTAAGTCATGTCGGCCATTCATTTCAACTTTAACCATGCCACCACCTGACTCACCAGTGACCAAGAGCTTACTTAATTGCTGTTGGGCCTCTTGCATGCGTTGTTGCATTTTTTGTGCTTCTTTCATCAGGTTGCCAAGATTTTGATTTATATCCATTTGAGCCTCTATTCATTAGTCGTAAGTGAGTTATGATATCATTTTTTACAGTTTATGCAAAATATAATCATTAATGTTTGTGGATTTTTTTATCCTAATTAGGATTATATGAGAGTTTGGTCAAAGTTGCATGCAAAAAGACACATACTTATATGCAACCTGGGTATTGATGCGCATAACCCAGGTTGCATATAAGTATCGCATCATCTCATGCCGGATCCTGCAGGATAAAGCGTTATCTAAGATAATGTATCTTCCTCTAATGGCACGATGGAGCCCTTTACTACTTCAGCTGAAAATGTTTGCTGCAGCTCTTTAAAACATGGATCATTTTGCAGTGCTGCTTCGGCATTGTCTTGTTTTTTCTTCATGGATTCTTGGCGTAGTTGAGCGGGTGAAGAGAGGACTTCCTCATCTGTATTCAGCGTAAGCATGATTCGCTCACCGTAATAATTGCTTAATCCTTGTTCGATGCGAGTCTTAACTGTTGTGGTGAACACCGAAACATGCCTCTTATCAACGCGCAATATCACTTCTGCACCAGTTCTACTCACCAATTCTGCTTGCAGAGCAGCATTTAAAGCCAGTCCACTTAAATTTAGTTGGTTGATGATGGCATTCCAGTCTGTTTCTTCAGTCTTTGTCACAGGCTCTCTGGCATCAGGAGAAGACACGGATTCTTCTTTTGGCTCATCGAGTATCAGTTCTTCTGTGATGGGCACAATGGGTGATTCAACAGCGACGGGCGTGCTGTGTGAGTCCAGCGTTGTCCTGGTTTCACTTAAAAGTACTTTCTTTGTTTGATGGTGTAGAGGAGGGATTGTGCCCTCATCAGTAAGCGGACGGAAGGTATACATGCGTAGTAACATCATGTCAAAGCCAATGGCTAAATTAGGTGCTAAGTCTAACTCTTCTAGTCCTTTTATCCCGATTTGATAAAATAACTGAACATCTTCGGGGGAAAATTGGGTGCTTAAAGCAACAATTTCAGGGGGGGGGGCAATCAGTGGATTGGTATTAGATAGGTTTTGACAGAGGCTGATTTGGTGCAAATCACAGAGCATTTCTTGAACCACGTAGTGGAAATGCCCACTTTCTGTCGCGATTTGTCGACTGATCATCATGAGTTGTTCTGGTGCGGACTGTGCTAAAGCCTCTAAGAGCTGCAGAGCATAATCTTCTTTCGTGTATCCCAGACAGCTTTGTACCTCTTCTGTGTACAAATGGGTGTCAACACTTGCAATGACTTGATCAAGAAGACTCAACGCATCTCTCATGCTTCCAGAAGCTGCTTTTGCCAATAGTCTTAATGCTTCTTGATCATAACTGAGTTTTTCGTCGGCCATGATCAATGCAAGTTGCTGACAGATGACGTCAATGGTCAGATGTTTCAAATGAAACTGTAAACATCGCGATAAAATAGTGACGGGTAATTTTTGCAAATCGGTGGTAGCCAGTAAAAATTTCACATGAGGAGGAGGCTCTTCAAGTGTTTTGAGTAGTGCATTAAAACTATGTTGCGACAGCATATGAACTTCATCAATGATATAAATTTTAAATCGCGCATTCGATGGAACATACTGGACATTTTCAAGGAGCTCACGCGTGTCTTCAACCCGTGTTTTGGATGCACCATCAATTTCAATTAAGTCAATAAATCGTCCCTGTTCAATAGAGAGACATGCGTCACATTGGAGGCAAGGCTCGGCGCTGATGCCTTGCTCGCAATTGAGTGCTTTAGCAA
>JAKBCM010000108.1 GCA_021807845.1 Pseudomonadota bacterium | reverse complement strand
CAACGCCGTTACAAGTTGATGTCCAATGAAACCGGAAGCCCCTGCAATTAATATGTTCATGCGTTCATCCTTAACTTTATAGATTGTCGCTAAACTGCTAAATCAACAACACGCGTAATCAGTTTATTCAATGCACTTAAATCATTGGTATCGTAAAGTACCTCTTTAAACAATGATAAGGTTTCTGGATCATGTGTTTCTAAATACTGAAATGCTTTTTTAGGTCCCTGATATCGCAGTCCTTGAAATGCGAAATAATCCTCAATAATCGTAAAAATAGCCCAAATATGTCGATATCGACCTTCCAAATCATCTACAGAAGCTCGAGACAACATTTTTTTATACCAAACCTTTCGAACCTGAATTTCATCCTTCGAAATAGCTTCGGACTCATTGAGCCTTTGTTTTAACGTCGATATTAATTTTTTGCCAAAATCATTGTGATCAATCATTACAATGCCATCGGCCATATTCAAATGCTCATCTTTCAATGAGGCAAAATCTTCTTCTGGATAAATAAAAATATCATGATACACGTGATGCTTTTCATCAAATCTGGCGATCCGCTTTTTTTCACCCGATGCAGTAATACCAGCCACATCATAATCACTGGTTGCAGTATAATCTCCTCGCGCCCTTGAACCATATAAAATAATAGTATGACAATGATAATTTGATATTAATTCATCAATTATCAAGTCAATAACGGCATCCTTTTTAAATGACATAATGATCTCCCAACACTGCCCTAACATTTCAGATAGTTGCAGTTTTACAATACTCATACCTCAGAGTAAAATGCGAGCCTATTATTTAAATCACTGGCATTTAAACTCATGAATTCAGAACACTCATCCAATAATCCAGTGATGACCACTCACAATCATACATTAAACGACTGGCCTTTCCCGACACCACTAAATGCTATTCTAGCACCAGAAACACCATACCCTATCGATGCTCTACCAAACTTAATTAATCAGGCCGTATCTGCCTATCAGCAATATGGACAACAGCCTTTACCATTGGTGGCTTGCAGCGCATTAGCTAATATTTCTCTGGCATGCCAATCTCTGGCTAATGTCGCTCGTGATCGCTATTTAACGAGTCCGGTCTCCCTCTTCTTTTTGAGTGTAGCCGCATCAGGTGAGCGCAAGAGTGCAGCGGATAATGTTTTCTCTAAACCCACACGTAATTGGGAGGAGCGTATTCGAAAAAAACGCGAACCAGAAGTTCACGCTGCATTAACGCTTCATCATGCATGGCAACTGGAACGTGATGCCCTACTTGCTCAAATTAAACGTTCGACCCTTAATGGCGAAGATTCTGAGCACTACAAAGACCAACTCGAAACTCATATCCAATACGAACCCAGCATACCCTTACAACCAACCCTATATTTCGAGGACGCAACGCAAGAAGCATTGGCGATACACCTCGCTCGTGGCTGGCCAAGTGCTTCACTGTGGAGTGACGAGGCTGGCATCATTTTAGGCGGCCAAAGTATGCAAAGTAATGCAACACGTTATGTGGCTTTGTTAAATCGCCTATGGGATGGAAAATCATTCACCGCTCATCGGAAAACAACGGAAAGTTTCTCGCTCCAAAATAGACGACTTACGCTAAATCTTATGATGCAGCCACTACTTCATCAACAAATGACGACAACCGGCGGTGGCATCAGTCGACAAAGCGGATTTTTACCTCGTTGCTTGATGGTCTATCCAGAAAGTTCCATGGGGAATCGGTTTTATACAGGACTTACGAAAAACCCCCTCATATAGTCGAATAGATCAAACGAATTGAAGAAATATCTTACATTGTCAATGAACAAAAGATCATTTAAATTTTGAACATATTTATTTATTGTATGCCTTCATATTAATTCTGAAGGTATTGAATCATCGCACGTCCCCGGAAATCATTTGGTCAGTTGGATTACTGCCAATATTTATTAAGTAGTCAAGTAAACTACACTCTTACAAACTATGCTGAACATGTTACGCACGTTAGTCATGATTTGGTGAAATTGTATTTGGAAAGAGATAAATTAACCGCCGCTGGCGTTTGGACTCAGATTAAATCCGATATTGTTGCGAGTGATGATGGGTATATTGTATTTGATGATACTGTACTTGATAAAAATCATTCACGTCATATTGAATCTGTTCGTTGGCAATATAGTGGTAATGCCCATGGCATTATTCGAGGGATTGGTCTTGTAAACTGTATATATGTTAACCCTGAGACTCAACAATTTTGGGTCATTGATTTTCGTATTTTTGATCCTGCACAAGATGGAAAAGGAAAAGTTGATCACGTGAAGGACATGTTGAACAATCTCATCTTTCATAAAAAACTGCCATTTCAAACTGTTTTAATGGACACTTGGTATGCAACAAGCGGTCTCATGTTATTCATCAATGACCATAAGAAAAAATTTTATTGTCCCATGAAAAAAAACCGATTGGCTAAATCCTGGGATACAGAAGAGAAGTACCTTGCCATACGTGATTTAAAATGGAGCTCAGATGAAATTCATCAAGGAAAAAAGATTCGATTAAAAGGGATGCCCGAGCATTTAACGATGAAAATGTTTTCTGTTGCTATTTCTCCCAATAGGACAGATTTTGTTGTTACCAATGATAATTTACAGCACTGCTCTGATGATACGAAGAAAATTTGTGCCATCAGATGGTTCGTAGAACAATTTCATCGTGAAATAAAGCAGCTTACCGGCATAGATAAATGCCAATGTCGAAAACAAAGAATACAACGCAATCATATCGCATGTGCTATACAAGTGTGGGTGGTCTTAAAAAGACTTGCATATAGAACGAGCCAAACAGTATATCAAATTAAGAAAAATTTAATGAAAAATTACCTGATTAATGAGCTAAAAAATCCGTCTATCGTCATAAGTTTTTCGTAAGTCCTGTTATAAAGAGCCTCCAGAAAACATGGATAACTTTCTGCAATATGAACGTCGAATTACAGACTGTCTTGAACAAACCCAGCACCTAACATCATCTGGCTGTGTAAAGCTCCCAACGCTTAATATGAGTGAACAAGCCAAGGCACAATGGATTTTGTTTTTTAACCGTATTGAGGCAGGCCTTAAACCGCAGGGGCAATGGATTTCAGTGAGAGATTTCGCCAGTAAGACCGCTGAAAATGTCGCCCGAATGGCTGCATTATTTCATTTGTTTGAAGGCAAATCTGGACAAATCAGTGTAGAGCATACCGAACAGGCGATTGAAATCGTTCAGTGGCACCTGTGCGAAGCTCGTCGACTCTTTTCAACCTCTGATCTGACCACTGGTATTGCCGATGCAAAGAAACTCATTGAATGGCTCATTGCCAAAAACATGCAACAAATCTCTATCCGTGATATTCAGCGACTGAGCCCAATCAGAGATAAAGAACGGCGGGATCAGGCCATGGACGTTTTGATCGAACACCATTTAATCCGTACTACATCCATTGATAATAAAAAGAGCGTGGAAATCAACCCCCATCTCTTTTGAAATAAACTTTAACAAACAGATTAATGGGAAAATACTTAGCATTCCTCAATGTATCTGCCAACCTTTGCACCACATGTTCCACAACATCCATTTAACACGATGCTCTTATCAACTATCGTCGCAACAGGATCCTTCATAGTGCACACAGCAGCGCATCGGCCACACCAAACATTTTTTAGAATTAACTCTTTTTGAGTCACTTTTGATTCCCAAATGGCCAGTGCTTTTTTGGTTCCGCTTACCTTACCATGATGGGGTAACTTGGTTCTTGCTTTTGCTTGATCCCAATACTGCATTAACTCATCAAATGATTTACCTCTCAGATCGCTCAATCCCTGCTCTTTAGCAATATCCTTCATCGCATTCAATCGATGCTCAAACTTGTCCAGACTTTTACGTAAGGTTGTCTCTGGATCAAAATTGCTATATACACACAATGAAAAGGCTGCATGCAAAAGATCACCTATTTCATCCTGAAGAGCATCCCTTTGTTCGGATGAATGAAGATGCTCTTCTATTTCTAAACATTCATTGCGGATCTGCGCCATAATTTGGTCTGTGGTTTCCCATTGCAGACCAAACTCAACAGCCTCATGCTCCAGGTGCTCAATGTCATCAAAAATCGTCATAATATCGCCTTATATTTGTTTCGTCGCCGTTACAACAACGTGCAGCGGGCATTATAGATGCCTGAAAAAGTCCATAGATTGATGTAATACCCGAATAACGGCAATACCATAATCGGTTATTTTAAAGAAAATAATATGAGAACCCACATTAAATGCCCTCAAATTCTGACGAATATAATCACATTTGCGAGCAATCAGCGGATCATCCGCTAGACACTGGAAACTTGTTTCAATTGCTAAAAAATAATCATCTGTTCTTTGAATACCAAACTCGCTGGAACTGTATAAATAGATAGACTCAAGATCATTGATAGCCTTTGGATAAAGACGATATGTTTTATTTGGCATGAGCGGTTTTCTTCATTCGTGCAAGAAATTCTTGCGCATCCCACTCTAAAGGCTCACCACTCCCCTCACCTTCGTCAATCTTGTGCCTCGATTGTT
>JAKBCM010000107.1 GCA_021807845.1 Pseudomonadota bacterium | reverse complement strand
ATTTTGTGCATCCATACCCATAATTTTCCTAAACTCTTTTTATTTTCAATAGATAACCACAAGAATACTACCATATCATAAATTTATTTTTTGCATACAAAAAAGTTTGGGCAGTTATCAGTTAATAAGTCAGATGTAAGAGCTGATTCCTGCTTGTTGATACGCTCAAGGGTTGAGAGCAGGTTTGAAATTGACTTAACCTCTGTCTCTAAAGACTGTCCAACCCAACGACTCGGACTCAAATTGTAGTCGGCTTCTTCGGCTTGTTTAATTGTGATGACTGCAACCTCTCCATCAGCGGCTTCACCCTTGAGGTAAGTCGCCGCCATTGAGCGAATGTCATCTTCTGCCAGATAGTTCTTTGGCTTCCCTTTGAAAAAATGCTTGCTCGCATTGAAGAGAGTGATCTTACCTTTTCGAGAGACTGGCTTACGTTTGTTGAGTACAACGATCACACCCGCGGCAGTGGTGTTGTAAAACAAATTTTCTGGGAGCAGAATCACCCCATCCACATAATCATGATCAACAAACCACTTACGGATGTTGCGTTCTTTATCTTCGTTCTTACTACCTGATCCACGAGTCACCGCTCCCATATCCAACACCACGGCAGCACGGCCATCGTCATCTAAGCAAGCAAGTGTGTGTTGCAACCATGCCCAGTCACCTTTGCCTGATGTGATACCGCCTGTAGCTCTAAATCGATCAAATGGATCGTGAGCAAATATGTCAGGAGAGAAAGGTTGGTTCCACATTGGGTTTGCAACCACGATGTCGAATGTTTTTAATCTTCCATCAGAGCCACGGAATTTAGGGTTAATCATCGTATCGCCACGCTGAAGCTCAATGTTCATGTCGTGAATGATCCCATTCATTTTTGCGACAGCAAAACTTTCAGCTTGAAGTTCTTGTCCTGCCAGTTTGAGTGGAACTTTACTGGTTGGGTCTAACTCACGAGCAACAAGTTGAAGCTTTACGAGAAGTCCAGCTGAACCACAAGCATAGTCATGACATTCTTCTCCAGGTCTAGGACGCATTATATGTGCCATAAGAAAACCCACTTCAGTTGGTGTAAAGAACTCGCCCGCACTTTGTCCTGAGCCTTCAGCAAACTTTCTTAAAAGATATTCATAAGCACGACCTAAGAAATCGGGCTGAACGTCAGCAAGACCCAGGCGGTAACGAGGATCAGAAAATGTTTCAACAACATCTCTTAGCTTGGCTGGGTTGATATCGCGTTCACCATTGCGTTCGGCAGCAAAATCTACAATATCAATCACACCAGAAAGTTGTGGATTTTGTTTAACAACAGCACGAACCGCTTTGGTAAGATGCTCACCAATATCACGAGGTTTCTCTTTAGATGACCATTCATAATTTTCACGACCACTAATTACAGCCCATCGAGATTCTAGCGGCAGATAAAAACGAAGCAGGTCATGATCGTCTTCCACAATTTCTAATGCGGCTTCACGATCATCATATTCTTCAGCGAGACGGTCGATCTCGTCATCGAATACGTCTGAGAGACGCTTTAAGAATAGAAGAGGGAGTAAATAGTCTTTGAACTTTGCCGCGTCTTTTTCTCCGCGAATTGAGCAAGCGGCATCCCACAGCATTTGCTCCATCGGTTTTGTGGTCATACTGGATGATCCAGAAGGAACACCTCGCTTTTTGCGTGTAGATGGAGCTAATGATGGTGGGGTTTCTTGAAGCATCTCAAACATTTCATCAATGAGCTCTTTAGCTGCTTTCTGAGGCTCCGATTTGCCATTCTCCCAACGATTGACGGTAGCGAAAGAAATATTTAGCCTAGCGGCTAACTCTTCTTGGCTCAGTCGGTGTTTTGACCTAATTTGCAATAATTTAGAGCTGTATTCTTGATGTTTTGGCATATGTGCCTTATCCTAGCGTTTGTTTTTTTGCTATCATATGTTATAGCAAATTTGATATCAATATTTTTTCATGAGATAAGGATTTTCATCATGGATATAAGAACAAAACTCCATCGACTTTATGAACGACGATATGACCAAGCTGCTAACAGAATTACTCTTTCAAGTGCGATGGACAAACGTACTCTTTCAGATACAGAAAAATACCTTATTGGCTCAATGGAACCTGTTTCATTCCAGCAAAGTAATATTGTGGTCAAAACAGGTTGGCGTGTTAAAAATCAGCTTGAAACCTATCTTAATAGTGAGGGGCTTTATCCAACCTTCGATTTCCAAGGCTCAGTTACCAACGACACCCATATCAGAATTTATAGTGACATTGATCTGATTATTGCATCAGGCTCATTTTTTACAGCAACTCAAGGAGCCTACACATCAGTAAGCGCATACACTCAGGATCCTGCAACTACGGTTCGCGAACTTCGTAGTAAAAGCAAGCATGGACTAATAAAAGGGTTTCCTGCTACCACAGTAAAAGAGAAAGCGAAGTGCATCGGAATTTCAGGTGGTTCACTCCAACGAGATGTTGATGTAGTTCCTGGTAACTGGATAAAAAATAAAAATTACGAAAGAACTTCTCTGAAAAGGTACCTTGGCATTCAAGTGTTGGATGTAGAAACAAACGACTGGGTTAATAATTTTCCATTCTTACACAACGCTATGCTCGAATTTAAGGACAATAAGACTGGTGGTAATTTGAAACGCATTATCCGCCTTCTTAAAACTCTTAAAGAGGATGCCAACATGACTATTGATATATCAAGTTATGATATTTGTGGCCTTGCTTACTCGTTCGACGATGATTCAATGACGTCTGCATTTTATGAAGGAGGGCAATTTGAGTTTTTGGAAAGATTCTTGAGTTATTCCCAACAACTTGAGACAGACATCATAAAACAAGCCAGCATTTTGGTTCCAAATGGAACTCGGTTGTTATTTTCAACTGATGGTTTAAAAGTATCAGAATTAAAAAAGTTGAATGCCGAATTGAACGAAGTGCTTGATGATGTTCGCCCTACATACGTTGGGAGATTGGCAACATCTTTACATTCTGCATATGCACTTCAGCAACTTCTTAATGGCAGATAGTTCATGCATTCGTACCAAACTGATGTTGATAAAAGAAATAAACCACTGTGGTGGATGATGGGCATAGCAACAGTCATCACAGCCACATTATCTAATTGGCTAAACTCTATTGAAATTAATTCGATAATAAAAAATTTCATACCTGCTCCAAGCGCATTTTTTATTTTTCTGATCTTATATTGGGTCTTCGATAATTGGCTGTGGCGACACCCTTTTTTCAGGTTGTTATTTGGAATTTCTGAACCAGATTTAGCTGGGGAGTGGAAGGGAAAATTGAAATCTAAGCCCCACCGCAAGACATTTGATATCACTTTATGTATTAAGCAGCGATGGTCAAAAATTTCTATTGCGATTAGTTTCGATAAATCCACCTCCAGTAGCTTTTCTGCGGCGATTCTTTGCGCACAAGCTTTGCCGGTGCTTATTTATAATTATAATAATATTCCACATGATCGAGAATCAGATACGATGACAAGACATATTGGAACTGCAGAGCTTGTACTGTGCAATAGAAATACTCTTACCGGTACTTATTTCAATTCAGGCGACCGAAATACTGAAGGTTCAATTGCAGTATATAAAAAATAATTCCGGTACGTGTACAAAAAAAGCATGGTTCAAAAAGTATTCCAGGGATATCTATCGTCTATTCTAGCAGTGCGAACGCTCATCAAACTATCACTCCAAAACCATCACATGCCATCTAAAAATATCTCGTGATCCTCGCCCTATAAATGTTATGTAACGAAAGCACCGTAAATCAGGAATGCAGAAATCATTGACACAAATAACACGATATGTTTTACTAATTAAACGTTACGTTTTATTTGATATTATTTATTATGTCTACTATCAGCTTATTACCCCGCCTTATCCGGCTAAAAGATGTACCGAAATATATCGGCATGGATAAAAACCGTTTTAACCATCTCGTAAGGCCCCATCTTATCGAAATTCCTATCGGCACACAAGGCGTTGCATTTGATCGACTTGACCTAGATGCTTGGGTAGATCAATATAAGCAGCGTAGTGGGCGTCCAAGCGGCACGGAACAAAGGAGTAACAAACCATGGGACGCAAACAAACAACAGGGCTGTTTAAAAGAGGTGACATTTGGCACATCGAAAAACAAATCCTTGGATGCCGCCTTCGAGAAAGTACTGGCGCAAAGTCTCTCCAAGAAGCGGAGCAGTATCTAGCCAGACGAATCGAGGAGGTTAGGCAAGCCGCTATTTACGGCGTACGGCCAAAACGTAGTTTTAAAGAAGCAGCAGTGCGATTTTTAACTGAAAATCAACACAAAGCTAGCATCGATACTGATGCCATACTACTGAAATCTGTTTGTCCGTTTATAGGTCATTTAAACTTGGAGCAAGTGCATATCGGCAGTTTGCAAAATTTTATTCGTGCGAAACAAACTCAGCAATTAAAAACAAAATCCATCAATAATACACTGGAATTGGTGCGTCATATTTTAAATATCGCAGCCACTGAGTGGATTGATGAAAATGGATTAACTTGGTTGCATGTTGCGCCCAAAATAAAGTTATTGCCAGTGAAAGATGCACGACCACCATTCCCC
>JAKBCM010000106.1 GCA_021807845.1 Pseudomonadota bacterium | reverse complement strand
CGATCTTATGAAGAGATCGTTCAATTATTTGGATTGTTATCTCAAATAGGGTTACCTCTCATCGTGCGCTCATCAACAAATGTTGAAGACTCCAGAGAACATAGCTATGCGGGTATTTTCTATTCAGAATCGGGCATTGAGACGATGGATGCATTCGTTAGTGCTATCAGTGCAGCTTGGCAAAATGTATTGAACAGAAGAGACGTGATCGCTCAATATAGTGGGCAGACTGAAATTGTCTTAAACCTCATTCTACAGCCATATATTCAGGGTCAATATGGCGGTGTGTTGTTTACACAAAGTGATTATCCTGGAATGATGCATCTCGAAATTTCAGAAAGAGGGGTTGAGGGGGTGACAGAGGGCCATGCGATAGTATCTTCGATACACATTGATGAAAGAGGTCAAGTCTTTCATGCTCATGGAGAAGCCAGCAAGCTTAGCATGCAGGAATATCAAATGCTATTTCGTTTGGGACGTGAATTAAATGACTTTTTTGGTCAGCCGCAGGATATTGAGTGGATTTTGAAAGATCATCAGATATATATCATTCAGAGTAGAGATATCAGCACCAATACGTGAGTGTTACCGTTTACGTATTAATTTTAAATGAGATAAGTGATACTGAAGATGATTGTGTTTGCTGTCAAAGTTCCTAAATTAAGTTTTGTGCTTGTCCAGGTTGATTGACCATAATTCGAAATGAATGGACCAAATGATTGAAAATCATAGCCAATAGAAAATAGGGCTTGTGGGGACAGCTGAATATCAACTCCCGCTCCCACGTTAAAAGCAAATTGGCTACTGGTTTGACTGCCAAAGTTTGGGCTGATTCGTGCTGTTTCACCTGAGAACGCGTTTTCCTGGTAATTGCTTGCCTCAAGAAAGGAAACGCCAATGCCGCCATCGACATAAGGAATGAACAGTCCTTTTTTTAGCAACTCAACTTTAGAATAGAGTGATAATAAGTTAGCGTTCATCTGCCATTGAAAGGAATAATTATTAAATTCTGGAAGTGAGTATTGTAAAATATTGCCCTTGATGGTTTGCTGGAAAAAATATTGATATCTTAGGCCAACGGAATAGGCTGGGGCAAAGAGGGCATCGCGTTGCCAACGACGTCCAGCTGAAAAAGCGATCATCGGCTGTACTTTGACTGCGTTGATTTTGTAATCATCGACATTTTCAGGTGCGGGGTAATTCGAGCCATTTGCTACAGACATACTTTGATTGGTATTCACCCACAATGGTCCAATATCTGCACTGATATACCAATTAGAAGTTGGATTGGGTGTGTTGTTCAAAGGAGAGTAGAATTCAGCATGTACACTCAGACTAAATGTGGTCATAACCGGAAGTAAAAGAGTTCTGAATACTTTTTTCATCATTCATCCTTGAAACAAAAAGTCAAATAGCACCTCCGATACTAATTGAAATTGCCATAATGATCAAACAAACCGCTTTCATAAGCAACTGGACTGCGATTACCGAGGCGCGACTAACGAGCTGTGACGCTTGAATCGTGCCCTTAGGTAGCCACCAACCGAACCGCGACCGTCAGGGAGCGGAATAGTTAGAAATTTCCGCTCCCTGACGGTCGCGGTTCGGTTGGCTGTAGTTTGGTAAACCACTGATCTGAACTTATCCTCTTGAAAACTATCATTGTTATGGATGCTAAAACTGGGCACATGATTGCATATTCAGACGGAAATGGATTACTAAAACCTGACGGCACGCCTTTTGATGCGAAAGCGCCATTCCAACCAGCAAGTCCCCCCGTGACCTATGATAAATGGCTAGAGGCTAAAAACGCTTCTCCTGCCTCTACTCCAAGTCCTTAAGCTTAAGGTAATACGTTATCATCCCCTAAATCCTTGAACGACTTCAGTTAAGGGCCGGCCCGTTGAGGCTGAAGGGGCTCTGATGGCTAAAATATTGGCAATTGTGGGTGCAATATCTGTTGTTCTTACAGGGGTGGACAGTCGCTGTACTTTGATGGCTGGATGAGAAAAGATGAGGGGTACGTAAGCATCATATCGCCATGGACTGCCGTGATAGACTGGGGGCTCTTGTTCTATGGATGTATAAGCTGGTAGTACAAGATATATATCACCAACCCGTTTAGGAAATGACATTTTGTTGACTTTTCTGCTCAACCAATCGTTGGGTATTGTTGTTAAAGGCATGCTATAAGCTTCATAAATACCAGGTTCTTTTTTTAATACGTCCACCAGATAGCGACTCACTTTCTTAAGAGAAAGATGATGTTCATTGATAATGGTTTCATCAAGATACAGATAGGGCCAAGTGATACTTTGCAAGGTATTCTTGGGCAGATGAAATTTCAGTGCCAGAGATTCTTCTATTTTTTGCCGTAAACTGTCTAAAGTGAGTGGGTTATGTGTGTCAATTCCATGCTTTTGTAAATAAGGAGAAGAGTCACTCATCCCATGATCAGCGGTCAAAATGATCAACGTATTTTGTAGCCCGACTTCCCGATTCAGTGCCTCGAAAAAGTTTGCCAGCGTTTTGTCTAATCGGCGAATATTATCTTCTGATTCAATACTATTGGGCCCAAATTGATGGCCGATGACATCAACCGATGAAAAACTGATAGCCAGATAATCGGTCTGTTGACCTTGGCCCAAGTGTTCTTTTCTTAAAAGCGTGATGGCAAAGTCTGCAGTCAATTCATCAGCAAATGGAGACATGGCTAGATGGTTGTAGTATTCATCAGCGTCGATATTTTTGATGTGATGAGGAAAAGATTGACCAAACGATGATAGAGATCTTTCAAACCGAGGGGCTTTTGCATAATCATACGTATTTAAGTTTGATGAAAGCACCCATGTTTTTTCTTCTGGACGATATTGTCTATTCCATTCATTCACCCATTGTGGATAACTGGAATAGTAATACTTACTGGTAATAAAGCCACCATTTTTATTGTCAAACCAAAACGCTTTTCCTGCATGACCTGCAAGTGTGATGGCTGATCTGTCTTTTAAAGAGACCGCATAGGAGCGACCCTTTTGGGCAAGGACTAATTCATCACTCAATGTTGATGCGATCAGGTTCTTTGGCGATCGGCCATCTTTGGATATTTTATAGCGGGGTGTGGGCAATATAGCACTGTTTGGATCTTCGACACAGTAAACCGATTTTTGTAAAGCTTTATCGTACCAGTCATTCGCAACAATCCCATGTAAAGATGGGTAACTGCCTGTGGAAATCGTCGCATGTCCTGCACAAGTCACTGTGTTGGCATGGGGATGATGGGCATTATCATAATCGATACCGTGGCTTATCAAATAATGAAACCCTTTGTCTGTCAAATGAGGAAGATATTTGTGAATTAAATCACCCCGCAATTGATCGACCACAATTTGCACGACTAATTTTGGTGGCTGATTGTTTGCAAATAATGTGTGACATAGGACCATTAAAGAGAAAGCTAGGATTTTTTTCATCAAACTATGTTCCTATCAGTGAAGGTAATTTTCTGTGTATGTGTTGTATTTTACTGTTTCCCTCATCCGTCCTATCGGGCACCTTCTCCCGCGGGGAGAAGGAAGACTCGGATGAATAATGACTCTCTTATCTAATAATCCTCACTACCATTGTCAGGTACAATGCGAGTGTTCGCCCCATAAATAACCAAAATATGTTGTTTTGTATTTAATTTAATATTCTCAGCTTGTACCACAGAAATGATGGCGCCGCTATTGAGTCTGATGACATATTCATACCCATGATTTCGCACAGGCCCATTGTCTGAGGGTACTCTTGATGTGTTTAAATTTTCATCGGTTTTGTTGTGAAGCCGGACAGGTCGCATGGAGATGATGGTACCCGAAACAACTTTTTTAATCTTGCCTACTTCGCGGGCATCATAATCACCAGGAGGAATGTCTTTATGACAGTTTGTCAACAGTAGGCAGAAAAGAGAAATCAAAAGTCCTTTCGTAATTCGTTTATCAATCAGCATGGTAATCATCTCCTTCAATGGTGCTATGGCGCGCGCGAAGTATAATATCTCAATGTTTTAAAATCAATGAATAAGGTTAGGATAAAGTGTTATTAGGGTGTTAAGAACTTGGGAGTAAAACCAAAAAAACGATATTTAGCAGCTGGTTGACGAATAATAATGACATCTACTATAATGAATGTCCGGTCATACACTTATACATGGATGTATATATGAATAAAGAATCAACAATTAAAAACAAGGCGTCTGCTTTTTATGATGAGGATAAAGAACTCCAAGTTCTCGTTCCACTTCATAAATGGCTTCTCGTCTCAGCTAGTGTGTTGGTATTTCTAGTGTTGCCCATGCTTTTTATTTGGAGTTCACTGGGATTGATTCATCAGCAAGGTTATGAACAAGGTAGCATGTTTTCTGATACTGACCATTCTTATCAGGATTTTTCAAGCAATATCTTAGTCAACGGCAGATAATCATAACGTACGCCACGCCTTTAAGCGGTTTATGTTAGCAATGATGTCATCTTCATCCATTGAAGATGACATTGTTTGGTTGTTACTATTACCCCATTAGATTTTTCTTAGTTTGATCATATAGGTTTTATAAAACGATGATAACCATTAAATCGCCAGAACAAATTGAAAAAATGCGTGTCGCAGGTCGTTTAACTGCCCAAGTGTTAGAGGCTGTTAGTGAATTTATCAGATCG
>JAKBCM010000105.1 GCA_021807845.1 Pseudomonadota bacterium | reverse complement strand
AACGGCTTAATCACAGAACCTGGCTCAAAGGTATCGGTCAAAGCCTTATTCCGATAACTATCAAGCTTAAAGCGTGCTCGCGCATTGGGATTAAAAGAGGGATAATTAGCAACAGCAATGATTTCACCCGATTGTGTATCTAAAACAACCACAGAACCAGATTTCGCCCCAAAAGTCGTGACGGTATTTTGCAACTCATGATAAGCAAAAAATTGGATACGTCTGTCAATACTGAGCTGTAACAAATGACCTGGACGAGGTTCTTTTGTCACACCAAGTTCCTCAATAATCCGCCCTAATCTGTCCCTCACGACTTTTTTCTTTCCACTGACGCCAACTAACCATTGCTGATAGGCAAGTTCTAGTCCTTCGATACCATTATCATCAACGTTGGTGAACCCAAGCAACTGAGCAGTACTCTCTCCCTCTGGATAATAGCGTTTAAATTCCTCTTGAAAGTTCACTCCAGGAATTTTAAGAGCCTCAATTTTTTTAGCAAGCATAGGCGGCAATTGTCGCTGTAAATAAATAAACTCACGTCCTTCATCTTCAGTAACATGTTTTGATAGCTGAGAGGCTGATACGCCAAGCAATTGGACAAGTTTGGCTAATTGCTTGGCATCAGGATCAAATGTCTTCGGGTTAACCCAGACGGATTGTACTGGGGTGCTCACAGCCAATGGAGCACCCTCTCTATCGATAATCATACCTCGGTAAGCAGGAATATCTATCGTACGAATACTACGCGCATCTCCTTGGCCAAGGAGAAAAGGGCGATCCATGATGGTCAATCCATACATGCGCCAAATCAGGATAACAAGAATTAAGCCAAAAAAAATGGCTACAACAACAAGACGAGCTTGATAATGCTTCTTCTTCATTTCATACGCAAAATGATGGTTTGCTTATTCAGAGGCAGCACCATATGTAATTTTTCTTCCGCTAGTTGTTGAACTCTTGCAGGCGTTGCAAGACTTGCTTGTTCTAATAACAACTGCCCCCATTGTAATTTCAACTGATGCGATTGCTGCTCAGCTGTTTGCAATTGGCTAAAAGTCAGGCGGTGTAAATTAGTCACATAAACCACGGCCAATGCACTCAGTAAGACTGCAAAGAGCAACGAAATCTGAGCATATGTATATTTCGAGAAACGCATTTCTGCTAAATTCCCACTAAAAAAATTACTTTGATGAATCACTTTTGCTGCAGCATTCATGCTATTTTTTCTCCTATCCTAAGTACCGCACTCCGAGATCGCACATTTTGTTTGATCTCATCCTCTCCTGGTTTAATGGCTTTCCCTATGCGTAAAAAATGCTTTTTCATCTCTGAGGCCTTTACTGGTAACCCTTGTGGGAAAGTGACCCCATGCTCTTCTTTCTGCATAAATTGTTTGACCATTCTGTCTTCTAAGGAATGAAAGCTAATCACTACCAATCGCCCACCGACTGCCAAAGATTCAACACATTGCTTCAGTCCCATGTCCAAATCTGTCAGTTCTTGATTGATATAAATCCGTATGGCTTGAAAGATCCTTGTGGCTGGATGTTTATGCTTTTCCCATTTTGGATTTGCAGCTTTCACAATTTCAGCCAATGCATGAGTGGTTAATATTGGTTTCTCTTCGCGTGCCGCTACCAAAGCATTTGCAATTCGACGGGCATAACGCTCCTCGCCATATTGTTTAAATACCGTTTCCATCAGAGAAGCTTTGGCCGTATTTACAAAAGTTGCTGCATCTAGCACTTGCTCTTGATTCATGCGCATATCCAAGGGTCCTTCTTGCATAAAACTAAAGCCACGCAGAGGCGTATCTAACTGTGGAGAAGAGACTCCTAGATCAAGCAAAATGCCATTGATCTGACCAAAAATACCCATTTTTTTTGCAATGCTCTGCAAATTTGCAAAAGAATCATGAACAATGACAAACCTTGGATCGTTAGAAAAATTAAGGCGCGCACATTCAATGGCCTCCAAATCTTTATCAATCGCTATCAACCGACCCTGTTCATTTAAGTGCATCAAAATGGCTCGACTGTGCCCACCCCGTCCGAATGTACCATCCACATAGATACCATTAGGCTTAATAGCTAAGCCCTGAATGGCTTCTTGTAGCAAGACCGATAGATGTGCACTCATAATCATCGTTCCATTACAGAGAAAAGGTTTTCATTTCATCTGGTAATCCATCTTCTTTTGAAGCTTCATCAGCCAACCATTGTCCTCGTCTGGATTGCCACAAGGTTTCATCCCAAACTTCAAATTTATTCCCTTGACCTATCATCACCACTCGTTTATCAAGTTGGGCATAATCACGAAGTATGGGTGGAAGGAGTACTCTACCGTTACCATCAAGCCCCACATCCGTGGCATGCCCAATCAACAAACGCTGAATTCTTCGAGCAGCTGCATTAAAGCTTGGTAATCGTTGTAAATTATCTTCAATCACTTGCCACTGTGTCAGCGGATAGAGCAGTAAGCACGTTTCCTCGGTATCAATGGTCACGACCAATGAGGAACTCAATGCTTCACGATAGCGTGTAGGAACAGCAAGACGCCCTTTACCATCAATGTTGATTGCATTGATTCCGCGAAACATAATGCCCTCTGTTATTAGTTTTGTACAAAGCCACCTTTAAAAGATCATCGGTAGCCTTGTACAAATATTGTGGCACCTTCTGAAATCAACTCATTTTTTGTGATCCCATCATGATGCTTTGAATAAATCGAAGGTCTAAACAAGCCGGTTGCTTCTTTCAAACCTAAGACTTATTCGAGATCTAAATTTGTTTGGACAAAGATGCATGCCTCTTTTTACAAACATCTTTGTCCAATCTCCCAAAAACAGATCTCCACAATTCTCCACTTTTTTGTTATTTTAAACCACTTTTCTACACTATAGAAACACATTTTCCCAAGCGTCAAGAAAAAAACCCACTTTTTATAAAAAATAGGGAGCTGTTTTAAAGGTAATAGAGCTGTTTGATTTTTTTATGATCTGATCGATTGCAAAGAGAGCGCTGGTAGTGGGGAGTGGTTATCTAGAGAAACCCTTATTTTCTAAAATAGGTGACATAATTATTGATATGCTCTATCTCATCAGGGGTGAGCTTTGCTTCATCTGGTTTATGTTTCTTAATAAAGTCTTTTGATGACACTTTTGTTGCTGTGGGCGGTTGAAAATTGTGCTGACTCGTTCCTTTTTCCTCCTGCTTTTTATGGCCGTTGCTGTGTGCTTTATTCGCTAAAGCATCAATCACCTTGCGTATACTACCCACACTACCCGGGCCATTGTTCTCTATAATGCTATCAGCTTGATTCACCAAACGAACCACACTTTTTCTATCTTGAAAAGTTTCCCATTCACTATTTCTTGTTAAGTAAGTCCGTAATGGAACTTTTAATAAACTAAATGGGCTGGTCACCAATTGTGTGATTCCACGAATGAATTGAGCGCTCATACCCAGAAAATCACTGCCCAAATCATAAACACAAACGTAGGATTTGGTTAAAAACTCTCCTGGTTCTCCATAATAAAGAGAAGGAATAACATCAAAAAATAATTTAGAGACGAAGAAGCAAAGCGCTATAAACCCAAAAAAACATCCAGCCAAAACATTTCCTAGGCCGTAGTACCACTGCCACACATCTCTTTGTCGATGTTCGGGTGATTTATAATGATAAAACGTATCAACCGCATCTTTTGCCATATCAATAAAATATAAAAAAGCTTGCGGGTAGGTGTATAAGGGCGGAATGAATATCGAATGCTCTTCCTCTTCACGCAACCTATTTTGATGGGCTATTTTTAATTGACGTCTTAAGTCAGAAATAACATTTTTCATTGGCTGAATCTTCCATGAACAAATGAAGCGATGAAGTAAAGGATTTACGCGGGCACTTCTTCATTGATCTCTGCTGCGATTCGTAACCCTTGCAACACTAAGTCCGGAAGTATTTGATCATAAATGCCTTGCTTTTCAAACAAAGAAGCAAATCCACCTGTGGCTAAAACCATTACGTCTTGTGCTCTAAAAGCCTCTTCCCGTATTCGACTGATTAATTCACGACAAGCCCCAATCGCACCATTAAAAACGCCAGACTGAATGCTTTCAATTGTGGATCGTCCAACGACTTGAGACATTTTGACGATTTCTACAGCAGGCAATTTAGCGGTATTGTTTGAAAGCGCATCAACGGCTAAACGAATACCTGGCAAGATTACTCCACCTAAATATGCTTTTTGCGAATTAATCACACAAAAAGTCGTGGCCGTACCAAAATCAATGATGATTAAATTTCGACCAGGGAACAGCGTGGTTGCAGCAATCGCATTGGCGATACGATCGGCTCCCACATCTGCAGGATTGCGATATTTGATATTAAGCCCTGTCCTCACTCCTGCTTGCAAGAAAAATGGCTCGATAGAAAAATATTTGACACAAGCCGCACGTAATGAATAATCAAGTTGCGGAACGACAGAGCAGATAGAAATTTTTTGAATATCATTAAGTGAGTAATCATTCTCTCTGAGAACATTTTTTAAAAAAATGCCCAGCTCATCTGATGTGCTCACTTTAGAGGTGTGACGAAAACGAAGTCCAATCTCACCTTTCGAAAACACACCACCGTAAATATGTGAATTTCCAACATCAATGCAAAGCATCATAAGCTGAACTCATAGTGATCAATAAAGA
>JAKBCM010000104.1 GCA_021807845.1 Pseudomonadota bacterium | reverse complement strand
GCTTAATGGCAGAACCTGAGCATGTTGCAGAATGTATCCGTGCAATGAAAAAAGTGGTGAAAATTCCTGTGACTGCTAAAACGAGGATTGGGATTGATCATGAAGATCAATATGAATTCTTTAGAACATTTGCTGTGCATTTACTTGATGCCGGCTGTGACAAACTCATTGTTCATGCCAGAAAGGCTTGGCTCAAAGGGTTAAGTCCAAAGCAAAATCGAACGGTTCCGCCTTTGCACTATGACTATGTTTATCAAATCAAACAAGAGTTTCCTGATGTACCTATTGTCATCAATGGCAATATCACGAGTATTGAAGAAGTGCATCTTCATCTGGATAAAGTGGATGGGGTCATGTTAGGTCGAATAGCTTGTCAAAATCCTTATCAAATTGCGTGGATTCATCATACACTCTATCCACATATCCCGTTACCATCACAAAGAGCGTTGATTGACAGTTATGTGGCGCATACACAGTCTCACTACGATAAAGGGGTCCCCATGAGCTTGTTATTGAAACCTCTATTTCATTTCGCACATGGCCTGCCTCATGCGCGAAAATGGAAAGAGCACTTGATGCATCTGCAGAAAGCAAAGACCAAATCAGATTATTTGGCTCTGCCTTCTTTGATGTAGAAATAGAATTGAGGAATCTTGTTGAATCCTGCGCTACTGTAAAAATCGTGCTACAGCAAGGAGATCCCTCACAGTGTTCGGGATAACGTGCGCAGATACATTTAAGTTTTTTTCAACGGTTGCATTGTTTGAGTCTTGTATGGCGACAATGCCTCGTTGCCCTTCTTTTGTTAATCCTAGAAAATATAAGCACATGCCTTCCTCAATGATAGGGGCATATGCTTTTTTCTTGAGAGTCTCTGTGTCTAGAACGGCTGTTGCTTCATTTTTATAGGCAAAAGAATAGAATAACCAATGAGTTCCTCTATCTTCGATGTTCGTCATCGTTGCATACTCACCACAACCCAAATGATCTTGATCACAAAATTCTTGTACATTGGAGAAAGGCGTGTCTGTCATCAGTTGAAGGCTGGGGCATGGTTTGATCTCTGGAACAGGTGTAACCGCAATGAATTCTGGAATTTTTTTATCTAGATTCTTCAGATATACACAGAATTCTCTGTCTTCATCATCCTCCTCTATCGTAGGAGAATGGGCTTTTTCTAATAAACGTTTTGCTTGAAATCTGGGTCGATTATCGCTTAGATAACCGAGTACAAGTTGCCATACTTTGTCATCTGCTTCAAATAAATTAGCCCCAATAAACAAAGGGCTCGTAGAGTCATCATTGTATACGTCTTTTTCAATCATAGATGAATCAAGAAAAGACAAGTTAGCGCTGCTTAACTCTTTGGGGTCTGGACAGATCAGTTGTGCAAAGCATCCAAATGAAAAGAATAATGTGCTGATAAATAATAGGCGCGTCAATTCAAACCCTCAATCAAAATTCGATGGGCCAATAGTAACCGATATAGAAATAAAAATCGACACCAATGCTAAATATTGGACAATAAGGCCATAGTTCTATAGAATAGCAACACAATTTTTTTGAGCATTACGATATGAAAGAAAAACTTTTTAGTCTTATTTTGTTGTCCATGATGGGTTCGGTTCATGCAGCTGAATTAATCAAATTAACGAAACAACAAGGGATTCCAACTGATTCTTCGCTCTTAAAACAGTCAATGACTGCACAGCTTAAAGAAATTAAAAAATCGACCGAACATACTCGTTTTCAACAAGTTATCGATGGTATTCCTGTTTTTGGTCATCATGTGATGTACCATCATAATGCTCACCACGGGTATTACAGTGGACACTGGATTCATCTTTTACCCAAAGAGAAGACCGCGCTCTTCAAAAGCCCAATATATTTAAATGCAAATGACGCCATCTTAATCGCCAAAGAAAACTTCCAAACAACCAAACAAGTGCAGGATGGCATCCATGCAAAATATCGTCATGAACAAGCAAAACTATATTATTATTTTGATGATGCACATCAATTAAAAAAAGTGTATTTGGTGAGCTTTTTTGCTGAAAATGAGCAAGGCCAAAACCCCGCACGTCCTTATTATTTAGTAGATGCCAATACGAAAGAGATCATTCAATATTGGGATGGCTTGACAACCAATCAGATAGGCACAGGCCCTGGTGGTAATGAAAAAATAGGGCGCTATGAATATGGTAAAGATTACCCAAACTTAGATATCAGCGTGAAAGAAGATGGTAAGACCTGCCAAATGACGAATGATCATGTAGAAACCATCCATTTACATCATGAGATAATGGGAGGTAGCGTTTATGACTATCTTTGCTCTTTGCAAAATAGTGATGATGAAACAAATGGAGCGTACTCACCCCTAAATGATGCTCATTATTTTGGCAATATAATCTTTGATATGTATCAAAATAAGTACAATATCACGCCTTTATCTTTTAAATTGAAGATGCGCGTTCATTATGGCAATAACTATGAAAATGCCTTTTGGGATGGATCATCGATGACCTTTGGCGATGGTGCAGATAATTTCTATCCTTTGGTAGCATTGGATGTTGCGGCCCACGAAGTCAGTCATGGATTAACTGAACAAAATTCTGGACTAGAATATTGGGGCCAATCAGGTGGACTGAATGAATCTTTTTCTGATATGGCAGGAAAAGCCGCTGAATTTTATATGCACAAAGAAAACAAATGGAGCTTAGGCGCTGATATCACAAAAGGACAGCTACCCATCCGATATATGGATAACCCCAGCCGAGATGGCAATTCAATTGGTGATGTTCGTGACTTTGAACCCAGTTTGGATCCACATTTTAGCAGTGGCGTGTTTAACCGTTTATTTTATACACTGGCGACAACAGAAGGGTGGAATACTGAGAAAGCGTTTGAAGTGTTCTTAAAGGCGAACTTATATTATTGGGAGCCAGAATCTACGTTTTTTGAAGCAGCAGAAGGGGTGCTTCAAGCAACAAGAGATTTAAATTACAAGAGTGAGGATGTATTAAATGCAGCACAAACCGTAGGCATAAGCTGCGTAGACGTAAACCTAAGTTATCAATGTCAACAAAGTCCTGAAGACTAATCCACTTCCTAATGAAATGTTCGGTGGCATTTACTCGCAATTTCTAGTAAATTAAGCGATTTTGATGCTGATATACCTGTGACGGATCCATTCATAACAGATATTATTCGCTTTTTGTACAGATAGTAAAGAGGATTAACAGGGCTATGCTGAATACCTTAATGAAGAGAATGTTTGGAAGTCGTAATGAGCGTACTTTACGGCGCATGGAAAAAACAGTATCAGCCATTAATGCTTTTGAATCCGAAATGAAAGCATTATCAGACGCCGAATTAGCAGCCAAAACACCTTCGTTTAAGTCCCGTTTTGAATCTGGGGAAACCTTAGATGAGCTTTTGGCCGAAGCGTTTGCTGTGGTGCGTGAAGCATCGGTGAGAACGCTTGGTTTGCGCCATTTTGATGTGCAATTGATTGGTGGCATGGTGCTCCATGAGGGAAACATTGCGGAAATGCGCACAGGGGAAGGTAAAACATTGGTAGCGACATTGCCCGCGTATCTCAATGCTTTGAGTGGGCGAGGGGTGCATGTGGTTACGGTCAATGATTATCTGGCGAAACGCGATAGTCAATGGATGAAGCCTATTTTTGAATTTTTACAATTATCCGTAGGGGTGATTTACCCTGATATGCCACATGCTGAAAAACAGACCGCTTATCGTGCAGATGTGCTTTATGGTACGAATAACGAATTTGGTTTTGATTATTTGCGCGATAATATGGCGTTTAGCACGACAGACAAAGTACAGCGCGATTTAAATTTTGCCATTGTCGATGAAGTAGACTCCATATTGATTGATGAAGCACGTACGCCTCTTATTATTTCAGGCGCAGCTGAGGACAGCTCCGAACTATACATTAAGATAAACCAGCTGATTCCTAAATTAAAGAAAGAGGAAGAAGAAGGTGATGAAGGCGATTACACGATTGATGAAAAGCAAAAACAAGCGCATTTAACTGAAGCAGGTCACCAGCATATCGAAGAACTACTCACTGAAGCAGATTTGTTAGCATCAGGCGAAAGTCTTTATCATGCCAGTAATATTATGTTGATGCACCATGTCAATGCAGCATTAAAAGCTCATGCAATGTTTCATCGTGATATTGATTATATTGTGCAAAATAACCAAGTGGTCATTGTCGATGAGCATACAGGCCGTACGATGCCAGGAAGACGTTGGTCTGAAGGCTTACACCAAGCAGTTGAAGCCAAAGAACGAGTTTCCATTCAAAATGAGAATCAAACCCTTGCGTCAATTACCTTTCAAAACTTTTTCCGTCTTTATGACAAACTGTCTGGGATGACTGGAACAGCAGATACAGAAGCTTATGAGTTTCAACAAATTTATCGCTTGGAAGTGGTGGTTATCCCAACAAATAAAACCATGTGTCGAAGGGATGAACCAGATTTGGTCTATCTGGGTCAGCAAGACAAGTATCAAGCGATTATTGAAGACATAAGAGATTGTGTGAAGCGCAATCAACCTGTTTTGGTTGGCACGGCTTCTATTGAAGCATCTGAACTCTTGAGTACTTTGTTAAATAAAGTGGGAATTAAGCATCAAGTGTTGAATGCGAAATTTCATGAAAAAGAAGCGCAAATCATTGCCGAAGCAGGGCGCCCAGGGGTTGTCAC
>JAKBCM010000103.1 GCA_021807845.1 Pseudomonadota bacterium | reverse complement strand
GATAACCTTTCTCCCACATGATATTTTTAAGAAATGATATTTCGCTCTCAGTGATAAATAGCATCAGTTCACCAGCACTTGTGAAGTCTCCTTGACCCGCTAAAATCGTGAGACTTTTGAGACGATTATCTCTATCTCTTGCCATTGCAGCGGCCACAATCATTGCTAATGTCCCTCCTAGACAATATCCCATCAAATGAATTTTTCTTCTCGGCAGAATGTCTAATACAGCGTCAATGGCTGCCATTGCTCCTAAACGGTAATAATCATCCATACCTAAATCACGGTCCTTAGCATCTGGATTACGCCATGAAATGATAAAAACAGTGTGACCCTGTTCAACAAGCCATTTGACTAAGGAGTTATTAGGCGATAAATCCAACACATAATATTTCATGATCCATGCCGGTAAGATTAATATTGGCTCCTTATAAACACCTTTCGTTTGAGGTTCATATTGAATTAACTCAATCAAGTGATTAGTAAACACGATTTTACCTGGTGTAATTGCAACATTGATGCCTGGTATAAAATGTTCAGCACCAGGTGGTGGTAGACCTGCTAGCCTTGTAAGGATATGGTCTAATGCAATTTCAGTACCTTGCATTAAATTTAATCCATTTGTTTTTAATGTTTTATTGAATAGCTCTGGATTGGTCATAACAAAATTGGATGGTGATAAAGCATCTAGCATCTGGCGCACAGAAAAAGATACGGTGCGTTCGGCTCGACTAGATAGTCCCGGAACATTTGTCGTCGCATGTCGCCACCAATCTTCAGCTTGAAGAAACCCCTCTGCATACAAACGCCATGGCATCATTTCCCAGCCATCTTTATGAAAACGAATATCACTTCCATGAGCAGGTTTGGCATCACAGAACAAGTGATTCAGAAATTCACTGGTATGCACAATGGGATAGGATGCCAACGCCAATAGATGCCCAGGCGATTGAGCCAATTGCATAAGCCAAGCACAATAGGCGCTTCCTAGAACAGCAGGACTTATCCCCATCGTTATTTTGCCAAGATTTGCCTGATATATCTTATTGAAAATACAAAAAAATTCGTCTAATTCAGTGATATTTGTTGCATTACTACGTTCATTAGAGTCTTTAGAAGTAGAGATCATTTTTCTGTCCTTTCGTGATCACATTCCTTTAACTTTAGTGTAAATGGTGTATTGTTAATTTGCGTAACATAAACTAAAAAATGATTGCATTAAGCAGAGTGATGGTTAAATCTGATGTATAACAGTCGAATAGATACAGGTTTACGCCCTAAGACAACTGCTTATCAAAATAGTGAATGAGCGCTGTAATGTCAGCACATTGCTTTGGTCGAAGCATTTTGGTGCATCTGGTGAGACAATCTACTAAAGACATGATATTTAATAAATAAATGGTGACTTTCCAATCCTTTGGAAGGGTAAACCCTGTTGCCAATCCTTGGATAAATGATGTTTCAAATATTGCTGGCATTTGATGCGAATAACGCAACATATTCGCCATATCCCAGAGGGGGGAACCTGAGAATGCAAACTCCCAATCTAGTACTCCCGTGATGATCCATTCCTCATCTCTCTTATTCACCAAAATATTTGCTGGATCAAAATCGGCATGAACCAAGTGGCTTTCATGTTCATTAGGAAGAAATTGTTTCAATGCATGAAAATGACGCTTTATTCTGGTGATCATATTGCTACATAAACAATCATTGACGGTAAGATGGCTTAGACTCTGTTCTGCAAACACAATGTAAGCATTTTCTGGCAATTTTTCTGAAATTTTGAGATCGTTATCAAAAAAACCAGGCTCAGCAAATTGATGGGCTTGTATTTTTGCAAACATTTCCCCCGTCTTAACCATAATGGCACCTAGGTCATGGGGTATTTTACTCAGCAAGAGCTCTCTTAATGTCATCCCAGAGATAAATTCTGTCAGTGCAAAGCGATATTCTTCATAATCACCAATATAATGAACTTGCGGTAGCGGTACCGTATGCTTTAGAAGCCTACCTAGTGCTTGTTCGCGATATGCAGCACCTTTATCACACAGGTATACACGTAAAATAAAAGCTAAATTCTCTTCCAAAATAATTTTAATATTTAAGTTTGTACAGCCACCGGAAATGACCGAATAGGAGGAAAGTTTCTTATTGGAAAATGCTTGCTTTAGCATTGCCTCAACCATGGTATGTGGCAATGATAGCTGTTCTGTTTTTTCCCAATCTTGCTTGAAGGTCATATTTTAGTACACACTGACTCCACTTATATGATAGTAACTCAAACAAGCATTCATGTAACGTCCCAGCACATCAATACCCAGCTTTATGAGTAAGATGATAAACCGACTTAATCGATCATTCGCTGTAAGTTTTGTATTCAATTCTGGACTTTGGACAAAACATCGAGCTGATACGAGCCCGTGGGCGTGAGCGAGCCCGAGCTCGCTCGAGATCCGATAGGTTAAGGATTAGGCATAAGAATGAATTGAAGTTTTGAGAAAAACACAACAAATCTCAAAACCTCAATTAAATCCAAAGCTTTCCCTACTGGTTTTCGGTAAAGGGCGAGCTCGGGCTCGCTCACGCCCACGGGCTCGTAAAAACCAGAGCGATTTTGTCCAAAGTCCAATCAATTGTTCCTTAAAGTTATTCCGAAGCGGCTATCAATTCTATTTCATTGCCAGTAGGCAAAAAATGTAGCTTCATTTAAATAACATGGGTAATATCAAATGCAAAAACAAATCAAAGTGCTGAGAGATATTGATGTGGTCAACCAACCCGCTGACTCACCTTCTGAGTATTAAATACCCCATCATCCAAGCACCAATGGCTGGAGGTGCTACAACTTCTGAACTCGTTGCTGCTGTCTCTAATGCGGGGGCATTAGGATCATTAGCCGCGGGTTACCTATCAGCTACAGCTATTCAACAAACCATTGACAGTATCCGAAAATTAACTAACAACCCATTTGCCGTCAATCTTTTTATCCCTGAAAAGCATCAATGTACAGAACAACAAATTCAGCGCATGCAAACGCTCATTACTACACTTTGTCCTGAATTAGATATTAGTAACGAAACCCCACTCCCCCCTTTTTCTCAAAATTTTAATGAGCAAATAGAAGTTATTCTTGAAAAAAAAGTACCGATTTTAAGCTTTACCTTTGGGATTTTAGATGTTCTGTGGATACAGAAATTGAAGCAAAATAAGGTCATCCTTATCGGAACAGCAACGAATTTAGAAGAAGCTCTTCAGCTAGAAAGCCATGGGATTGATATCATCGTAGCCCAAGGCAGCGAAGCTGGTGGACATCGAGGAACATTTATTGGTAAAGCTGAAGACGCCTTATTCAAAGTTGCCCCATTGGTCACTCAATTGGTCCATCATCTCAAAACTCCGATTGTTGCAGCAGGCGGTATCATGACTGCAACGAATATCACAGAAATGCTGGCACTCAAAGCTTCTGGTGTTCAGATGGGAAGTGCTTTTTTAACTTGTCATGAGTCAGGTATTTATCCAAAATACAAAGAGCGGTTATTAAACCTTGACAGAGACCAAACCACCCTAACCCGCTCATTTTCAGGCAAATTAGCACGCGGGCTTCAAAATGAATTTATCATCCGCATGCAACCTCATGAAAAAGAAATTCTTGATTACCCCATCCAAAATGCACTCACTCGAGCCATGCGAAAAACCGCTGAACAACAAAATACGACCGAGTTTATGTCTCTTTGGGCAGGCCAGCATGCTTATCTATGCCAGGATCTGTCTGTTAGAACACTCATAGATGAATTAACAGCTGGTTACTATGAAGAGCCATGATACATCATTGGTGTTTGGATTGCCCAAGATAGGCTTAAAAGCAGAATGTGGTTTATTGAAAAATAGTTGTGGTAATGTTGTAGAATATAGAACAAAGGATTACTCTTTTAACATTTCTTGTTAAAGAAGCAAATCATGAATCGTTGCCCTTGGGTTGGCCATAATAAACCTCACTATGAATACTATCACGATAACGAATGGGGGATCCCTGTTCATGATGATCGAAAACATTTTGAAATGCTCACTTTGGAGGGGGCACAAGCAGGACTCAGTTGGGAAACTATCCTTAAACGACGAGACGGCTATCGTAAAGCGTTTAAACAATTTGATCCCATCCTCGTTGCTCATATGAATGATACTGATTTAGAAACTTTGTTAATCAACCCTGATATCATTCGTAATCGTTTAAAAATTTTTTCTGCTCGTCAAAATGCGAATGTATTTATCACCATTCAACATGAGTTTGGATCATTTGATCATTACGTCTGGCGATTCGTTCAGGGCCAAACTAAAATCAATCATCCTAAATCATTACAAGAGATTCCAACACATACAACGGAATCTGATGCATTATCTAAAGATCTGAAAAAAAGAGGCATGAGCTTTGTTGGCTCAACGATTATATATGCTTATATGCAAGCTGTAGGAATGGTTGATGATCATATCCAAGGATGTTTCCGTAACATTAAAGCGACGACCTAATGATGGTCGCCCTTTTATTTAGTTAATGCACCGACTGGCAGCGATTTCCATGATTTCAACCTCGTATGAATGTATGGCATGATAACAAATGTGTGGGAGAAATCTCATTCGTTTGAGTTATAATCGGATATGGTGTATGACAAATTAAAAGGGGTGGCGTACTGTGTTGGTTGTTTCGTAAGAACAAAACCAACCAGAGGAGATAAGCCATGAGAGAG
>JAKBCM010000102.1 GCA_021807845.1 Pseudomonadota bacterium | reverse complement strand
TTTAATATCCATATCCACTGTATTTATCCCAAAATTCAGTAGATTAATCCTTTTTTATCCTGAAAAAAATCATCTTTTTAAATTAGGGGTAGCTCAATGTGAGTGCAAGTATTTCAAGACTATATTGCAGAAAAACCAAAACAAGAACAACCATCATACCACTCCTTACTTGCGGCAGTTGAGAAGAAGCAGTTTGAAGTCGCATTACGAAAAGTAGCCAGTATTCATGAATGCCATCTGGTGGGACTCATTTTAAATTATGTGAAAGCCTCAGCGATGGCGTTTGATATCAATGCACTTTCTCCCACACAAGGGATGAATGCATTCGATTTAGCGAAATCATCAGCGGAAAACTCTTTTCGACAACAGCAGACCTTACATTTACTGGCCTTATTTGGAGGAAAACCAACCGTCCAATGTGAAGCAAAACAAATGCAGTAGCCAGCGGAGGGGCGATTTAAAATGCAGTTTGTTGTGTAATATATCGTCATCCAGACCGCAGCGAAAGATCTCATAAATGTAGCTTCGTGTTAAATCAGGGAAGATGACGTGATGTGCTCTAACAGTCGTAGTGATTCGCACTTTAAATCGCACCCACTTCTAGGATTATAATTGACGCCGCGCTTCTAAAATATTAGGGATCTGGCCAAGTTTGCTCAACAATCTAGATAAACTATTTAAGCCATCAATTTCAACTGTAAGCGTAATGTAATTTGTATTTTCTTGTTTATTCGTTTTTGTTTGTAGCGCAAAGACATGCGCCTTTTCATTTGAAAGTAAGGCTGTAATATCCCGTAATAATCCTGGTCTATCATAAGCTTTGATGAGAATATCAACGATATAATGTTCACGAGTGAGAGATCCCCAAGTTACTGCCAAAAATCGTTGTCTCTGCTTTTCTCCTGCGTGAATGATATTAGAACAATCCTGACGATGAACGGATACACCTCGTCCCAAGGTAATATATCCAACTACTTGATCACCTGGAACCGGTTGACAGCAGCGTGCCATATGAGTAAGTAAATTACCCACCCCTTCAATGCGCAAATCACTACCGGATACTTTGGGTACTTCTTCTGTTTAATCAAAACTTTCAATGGGTTTTGTATGCGTCTCGGCAGGTGTTAAACGACTCAGAACTTGTCCAATTTTAACATCACCTCTACCTATTGCAGCGAGCATATCATCCAACCGTTTGTAATTCATCGCTAGAACGACGTCATGTAAACGCTCAGCTTTAATGCCTAATGATTTTAATTCTTTCTCAAGTAGTTCTTGACCTTCTTCCCTATTTCTATCGAAATCTTGCATTTTGAACCAATGCAAAACCTTGGCTTTAGCACGAGGAGTTTTTAAATAATTCAAATGTGGATTTAACCAATCTCTAGAGGGTTTGATTTCTTTGCCAGTGAGTACCTCAACCTTATCTCCTGTTTTTAGCGCATACGTCAAGGGAACAATATGACCATTCACTTTAGCCCCTCGACATCGATGTCCAACATCACTATGTACATGATAAGCAAAATCCAGTGGTGTCACGCCTTGTGGCATATCCAACACATCACCATCTGGAGTAAATACATAGACTCGGTCTTCCAGAAATTCTGTTTCTATGGATTCTGCAACGCCTTTGGTTGTTGCCATCTCACGATGCCATGCCAACACCTCACGGAGCCATTCTATTTTACGTTCATGACTTTCTTTATGCTGCCCCCCGCCTTCTTTATATTTCCAATGAGCAGCGACTCCCATTTCGGCCTGTTCGTGCATGTCGAACGTGCGAATTTGGACCTCAAAGACCCTGCCTTCAGGTCCTTCTACTGCTGTGTGCAATGATTGATACCCATTTTCTTTAGGATGAACAATATAATCATCAAATTCGGCTGTGACTTGTTTCCATAAAGCATGAACGATTCCCAAAACTTCATAACACTGTTCTTTTTTATCCACTAAAATTCGTACAGCAGTTGCATCATAAATTTCATCCAATGAAACATTTTTTCGCATCATTTTTCGATAAATACTGTGGATATGCTTAGAACGACCATACACCGCAAAATGCTCTACGCCTAATTGTTTCATTTGATTATTTAATTCATCAACAATCAAATTCACATATCTATCTCTATCCAAACGCTTAGCCTTTAACCCCTTAGCGATGGCTGTGTATTCCATAGGATGAAGATAGCGAAAAGCTAAATCTTCCATCTCCCATTTGATGGCACCAATGCCCAAACGATTGGCCAGAGGTGCATAAATTTCCATTGCTTCGGTAGCAATTTGATGACGAACAGCACTGGGTAGAGGAGATGCCGAACGAAGCACACATAAGCGTTCAGCCAGTTTAATTAACACAACCCGCACATCATCAACCATAGCGAGTAACATTTTTCGGATATTATCCAGTTGATGCTTATTTTGCGGGTACTTATCGAGGGCTTGAAGATTGGATATCGCACTCATTTTGGTTATTCCCTTCACCAATCTTGCAATATTATTCCCTAATTGCTCAGCAACATCTTCTATAGACAACTCAGCAAAATGCACACTTTCAAAAATGATAGCCGCAGCTAAAGTTTCTTGATCCACTTCAAGATCTGCCAAGAGATCTGCCATAGTTAAACCTTGCTGCAAACAAGATTCACCCGTTTCAGTGGCATGATCAAGACCTGCCAATTGGCTTAAAGTACAAGCATTGCGAATCAAATCGAGATCTTGAAAATAGCCTTTACTTCCCATTTGATAAAGCCATTGCTCAACGTCTATACTGCCGTTTGGCAACAAAGGAGTCCCTTCTTTTACCTTGACCATATCTATTCCTTTTCAGGTTTAATCGGGCCTTCTATCAAACACAGCAAGAGATTCAACATGTGCTGTATGTGGAAACATGTCCATGACACCTGATGCAAACATCCGATACCCTTGTTGATTGACAAGAACATCAGCATCCCTTGCGAGGGTTGCTGGGTTACAAGAAACATACACCAATCGTTCTGGATTTATTTTATCAATATTTTTGACTATCTCTAAAGCCCCTGCTCGAGGAGGATCAAGCAATACTTTTGATATGTTTTCTTTTTGCAAACGATTCAAAAAATGAGGATCCTCTAAATCTTGAGAGATAAAGGTAATATTGGAAATATGATTTTTACTGGCATTCATCTCTGCACGTACAACCATCTCCTGACTCCCTTCAACACCCAAAACCATCGCGCAATGCTTAGCCAAAGGTAATGAAAAATTACCAATTCCGCAGAATAAATCAAGCACCCTATCAGTAGGTGTCAATTCCAATAAATTCAAAACATTATCTACCATTAACCGATTCAATCCCGCATTGACTTGGGTAAAGTCAGTGGGAAAAAACTCAAGCGTTATATCATCTTTAGGGAGATGATAGTTCAAGTATAATTGACCGTCTTCAGGATAAAACAAAGATACGCTATTCATACCCCCGGGTTGTAAAAAAATGCGAAAGGCGTAAACCCTGCCAAATTCACGAAGCTTATCTTCATCATGGGGATTTAGGGGTGATAAATTTCGAAAAATCAATGCCACCTCATCGTCTCCAGCTGCCACCTCAATTTGGGCAATATGTTCTGGTCGCTCTAAGGAGTCGAGCATTTGGCGTAGCGCTGGAATATGAGCATCTACTTGTTCATGTAAAATAGGACATTGATTGATTTCGGTGATATAACGCGGGTTATTTTTCTCTCTAAAACCAACCAATGTGGCCTTCTTTTTTTCAACATATCGCACACTTAGGCGTGCTTTGTTGCGATAATGCCAAAGAGAGTCGGTTAAAGGCGTCAAAACGGTTTCAGGCTCTACATGACCTACTCTAGCCAGCAAATCCAAAAGCCACTTTTGTTTTTCATGAATTTGAGCCACTCCATCCAGATGTTGTAATGAGCATCCTCCACAAAGCATATAATGAGGACAACGTGGTTCAACCCGATGGGGAGAGGCTTCAATGACCGACAAAACTTGCCCTTCATCAAAATCTCGTTTTTTTCTGATATATTCAAAGGTGACCGTTTCGCCAGGAAGTGCATTTTCCACGAAGGTGGTCTTACCATCAATCCGAGTAATGCCCCGCCCATCATGACTAAATTTATCGACTTCAGCCGTCACGGGTAAAGAAGATAGACTTTGTTTTTTTTTTCGCATAGTGACTCACATAGTTAACTTTATTGACTAGAGTTTGGACAAACTCCAGTTATTGAGAAATATTAGATAAAAAAGAGTCCACTTCCTTTTTTGAAAGCTCGACATATTCACCCCGAGCAAGTGAGCGCGGCATATGAAGTTGGCCATAACGAATACGTATCAAACGACTGACTTCTACCCCTTGAGATTCCCATAATCGTCGCACCTCTCGATTACGGCCCTCATTTAATACAACGTGATACCAGCAATTGCGACCCTCACCGCCTCTAAAGACTATACGCTTAAATTTAGCAACCCCATCGTCCAATGGGACACCTTTCAGTAGATTGCGTACGGCCTCTTCACTCACTTGTCCATAAACACGCACCGCATATTCCCGTTCTATTTCATATTTTGGGTGCATCAGGCGATTGGCCAGTTCACCATTATTGGTAAAAATCAATAAGCCGGAGGTATTCAAATCAAGCCGACCGACCTGCACCCATCGCCCTTGATTCAAATGGGGTAAATGATCAAACACCGTTTGAAGATGTTTGGGATCTCGTCGGCTAGACACTTCTCCAATCGGTTTATGATAAAGCAAGATTCTCGTT
>JAKBCM010000101.1 GCA_021807845.1 Pseudomonadota bacterium | reverse complement strand
GATCTAGACTTTTCGCATTTTGACTGTTTTTTGCCAGTTCAGTTCACTCAATGATTTCTGGCAATCGACTTCCTGAGAATGCAACGGCCTGATTTCCTGTTGGGTCTACAAATTTTAAATTTGCAATGGTTTTGCTTAGCTCTGAAGATTGATATCGAAACGAAGCCGGTTTAGAGGTTGCAACCGCTAATATGAAAGCTGCAATTTCTTCAGGAGATTCTGCAAATTGGGCAAACACATTTTGGGTTGCCTCAGTATAGGCTTCTAACATTTCTTTGTAATCATTTTGCAAATCCAGGTTCAAATCTAGGGATTTGCTTAACGTTGATGTAATAAATTCACTATTTACAGGACCTGGTTCAATTAAAGAAACCTGAATCCCAAATCGGTTAACCACAGGCGCTAATGACTCCATCATGCCTTCAATAGCAAATTTAGCCGCACAGTAAGCATCATTGAAAGGTTGTCCAATGATTCCACCAACGCTTGTTATTGAAATAATATGACCAGACTTATTTTTTCTCATATGTGGCAAAATGGCTTTGGTTACACGCCATACACCAAAAAAATTAACATCCATGATTTCTTGTGCTTGTGACAAACTAGTTTGTTCCAATGTACCCAAAAATCCTGAGCCCGCATTGTTTATCAAAATATCTATGTTTTTATAATCATTGATAATATTGTCAATGAGGGATTGAGTTGAAGACTCATCAGTGACATCCAGTTGACGAATGTCAATGTTCAAATGTTCTGCTTGGGCTTTGTTTTGTAGACGTTTACTTTTATCTAAATTCCTCATGGTTGCAATCACATGAAAACCCTGTTTTGCAAAAGAAAGTGCTGTTGCAAAACCTATGCCAGATGAACATCCTGTGATTAGGACGGTTTTCATGTGATCTCCCTATGATGCTTTTATCCAGATTTACTCAGAAAACATGGAGCTGACTGACTGCTCAATATTCACTCGCTTGATTGCTTGAGCTAACATATGAGCCAAACTGACGACGCGTATTTTTTCACATTTTTGTGCAAGTTCAGAAAGTGGAATGGTATCTGTAACCACGACTTCATCCAGTGATGAGCGCATGATGTTGTCAATGGCAGGTCCTGAGAGCACGGGATGGGTGATGTAAGCACGTACACTGATAGCGCCACTTTTTTTAAGTTCGTGAGCTGCTGAACACATGGTTCCGGCTGTGTCTACAATATCATCAATGATGATGCAATTTCGGCCTCTTGGCTCTCCAATGATGTGCATGACTTCTGACTTGTTTGGGCCACTTCGTCGTTTATCAATAATGGATAGTTCAGCGTCATTCAATAATTTAGCCATGGCTCTGGCGCGAACAACCCCGCCAACATCAGGTGATATGACCATTAAATGATCAAGTTGTTTTTGCTTGATATCTTCAAGGAGTATGGGAGTAGAATACACGTTATCAACTGGCATATAAAAAAAGCCTTGAATTTGATCGGCATGTAAATCAACAGTGAGAACGCGACTGATTCCAACAGATGCCATCATGTCAGCAACTACTTTGGCCGTAATGGGTACCCTTGCGGATCGCACTCGTTTGTCTTGTCTTGCATAGCCAAAATATGGAACAACTGCTGTGATTCGAGCAGCAGATGAGCGCCTTAAAGCATCCGCCATGATAATTAATTCCATCAAATTATCATTGGTAGGTGAGCAGGTTGGTTGGATAATAAATATATCTTTTCCGCGGACATTTTCAAGAATTTCAATCCGAGTTTCACCATCACTAAATGTACTAACGATGGCTTGGCCTAAGGCTAACTGTAAATTTGAAGATATCTTAAGTGCTAACTCGGGATTGGCATTGCCAGTAAAAATCATCATTGTTGACATGTGGATAAACCCTTTGGTTAGAAGTGAATCGGGTAACTTAAACACATAGCAGAAGACAGCCAGTAAGATATTATTATTGTTTGAGCGGTCCGGAAAACGCATCCTTTCCAGTTATCTTCTGCCGTCTGTTTACTTGAATCAACAAGAAAATGGCTGGGGTGCTAGGATTCGAACCTAGGAATGCAGGGATCAAAACCCTGTGCCTTACCACTTGGCGACACCCCAATGAGTTGTAGATTATTTCTGTCTCCATGAATCATTCGCAGTATTTTATTGTATCCCTGCGAACAGCTGCGTATTTTGCAGTGATTTAATTTGCTTGTCAATGTAAGCTTAAAAAAAAGACATGCCCTAGCGCCACCTTTTAATCACAAGCTTTATCATCACGTCATGCCCCTGTAATTGAATTTTACCTGGTAAATCGATTTGATTAACGGTAGTGTAATTAGAATAACTAATTTTATACCCCGATTGTATCAATTCGGTGAGATGACCATTTGAGTCGCGATGAGTCAATTGTACAGGTCCAGGTGCTGGTAATCCCCTGACCCAATAAAAGAGATTTTTCACAGGTAAACGAGTACCTGTTTGTTGTTGCAATAGTTGATCTGCATCATTGGAGGCGATTTTCTTAGGACCATCAAGATAGTGAATCATAGCCCCATGTTTTTCAATCATCACTGAGCCCCCGCCAAAAGGGCCTAATAGGCGAATTTGGTACTGGTTAGCTCCTTGTTGCACCCAATCAAGTGAGGCTGACCAACCTTTTTTTGAATTTCTAGCAGCAATGGCGCCAGAGATTTCCCAAGAAGTTTTTGATGAAGCTGAACCTTTTGGCTTCATGTGGGACGCATTTTGTTCGGTATTGGGTTCAAAGGTATGATTTTCTGGATTCATTTGTGATACGTTTGAAGGCGCACAGGCAGTGAGCAATAATGCAAAAAAAACACAGATCAGTTTTAATAAATTCATGAGTGATATCCCTAATCCTCTATCAGAGACTTCAATTATAGTTTTTCAATGAACAATACGCTAGACTCCTATGAATGGTTATTGAAACGTTTAGATATGAAACATAAAGCAATTTATCCAGGTACATTCGATCCTATCACCAATGGTCATATTGATATCATCACTCGCGCGGCTAAATTATTTCCTGAGTTGATTGTAGCCGTTGCAAGTAATGCCCTGAAGCGACCATATTTTTCATTGAAAACACGCATAGAATTGGTTGAGCGTGCTGTTGGTCATTTGCCAGAAGTGAAAGTCATGGGATTTGATAATTTATTGATTCATTTTGCTGATGAGCAGAAAGCTCGAATTATTCTACGAGGTCTTCGCGCTGTTTCAGATTTTGAATACGAATTTCAACTAGCTGGGATGAATCGTAAATTAGCCGCACATGTGGAGACCATATTTCTCACGCCTTCTGAAGACTCCATGTTCATTTCATCAAGCCTTGTACGTGAAATTGCAAATCTGGGTGGTGATGTCTCTGAATTTGTGCCTGATATTGTTGTAAAGGCACTACAGGTGATGAAAACGGAGGGCTAATGAGTCCATTGCATTCTAATTTCAAGCATTTGATAAGGATTCTATTGTTCTTTTTGAGTGTACCAAACGGCTATGCTGCTCATCCTGACGGTTATGCAGTTGCGAGCGCTCATCCACTAGCCACTAATGCGGGACTTGAAATGTTAGCAGCAGGAGGCAATGCATTTGATGCAGCCATAGCAGTGAGTGCCGTACTTGCAGTTGTAGCACCCTATCACTCGGGATTAGGGGGGGGCGGTTTTTGGTTATTGCATCAAGAAGCATTGCATCAAGATACGTTTATTGATGGTCGTGAGACAGCACCCTTGGCCTCGACTAAGACGATGTTTTTAGACAAAGAAGGTAAGCCCATTCCTCTGTTATCGTTAAATGGTGGTTTAGCCGCGGCTATTCCTGGAGAACCTGCAGCGTTGGTGCTTATCGCTGAGCAGTTTGGTCGATTGCCACTAACCCAAACGTTGGCTCCAGCCATTCGATTGGCTGAGTCAGGGTTTCCGGTCGATTTCCAATTGAATCGTTTTTTGACCATGGGCGATAGAATCGAACAAATCAAAAAGCATCAAGGGTCTGTGAAGGTGTTTTTGCATGATGGGAAGCCCTATCAAACGGGTGAACAACTCATTCAGCATGATTTGGCTAGAACATTAAGGCTCCTTGCAGAAAAGGGACATGACGGGTTTTATAAAGGAGAAATTGCAGAGCGCTTAGTGAAAGCTGTGAATCAGGCAGGTGGGAAGTGGAGCATGAAGGATTTAGCTCTTTACAAAGTGAAAATCAGAAAGCCACTGCACGGTACATTTCATGACATGCATATTGTTACGGCACCCCCTCCTTCAGAAGGTGGTGTGAACTTTCTGTTGATGCTTCAAATATTATCTAGTTATCCCTTAGACACTTGGTCAAAAGTCCAATGGGTTCATTATGTTGTGGAATCAATGCGACTTTCTTTCTGGCAGGTCAGTCAATTACTTGGTGATCCAGATTTTGTTCAAATTCCGATAAAATCAATCCTTTCAGAAAAAAACAAAGCTTATTTGCAAAGTTTCATTAAAAAAGACAGAGCAACAAAAAGTGCTACTTTAGCACAAAAAACACCTCCCGAAGCGTCAAGTGATAACACAACCCATTTTTCGATTATTGATAAGGAGGGTAACCGGGTTTCTGCAACTTTGACGATTAATTATATTTTTGGCTCAAGTGTGGTTGCCGATGGCACTGGGGTACTGTTGAATGATGAGATGGATGATTTTGCGATAAAACCTGGCACGATGAATGTCTATGGATTGGTTGGAGGGCAATCAAACCAGATAGAACCTGGGAAAAGACCATCTTCTAGCATGACCCCTACTTTTTTGGAAACGCCAGGGCGTGTGGCTATTCTTGGCACACCAGGAGGAAGTCGAATTCCTACTATGGTTT
>JAKBCM010000005.1 GCA_021807845.1 Pseudomonadota bacterium | reverse complement strand
GAAAAGCCGTGACAACTATCGTTGCCCGCTTTGAAGTCGCTTATTATCAATTTCTTAATGAAAAGGGAGAGCTTTGTGGCACACCACCCGCTTTTACTAGCTCTCAAGATGTATTGCTAGACATGTATCGTACCATGGTAAAAACACGGATTTTTGACAAAATAGCCATTGCCTTACAGCGAACTGGCAAAATGGGAACCTATGCGCCTATCAATGGTCAAGAAGCGATTTCAACAGCGATTGGCCATGCCATGGATAGTAAAGACATCTTTGTACCCTATTATCGTGATTATGCGGCTCAATTTCAGCGTGGGGTGAAAATGTCTGAAATATTGGCTTACTGGGGAGGAGATGAAAGAGGAAGTCAATTTGCTTGTGACTCAAAAGATCTACCCATCTGTGTTCCAATTGCCTCTCAGTGTCTACATGCTGCAGGAGTTGCATTCTCTTTTAAGTATCGTAAAGAAAAACGCGTCGCTGTGGTTTGTGTTGGAGATGGTGGGACTTCGGAGGGTGATTTCTATGAAGCGATGAATGTTTCAGGGTTATGGAATCTACCCATTGTGTTTGTGGTCAACAACAATCAATGGGCCATTTCAGTCCCACTGCATAAACAAACTTCATCGCAAACGATTGCACAAAAAGCAATTGGCGCTGGATTTCAAGGCGTACAAGTAGATGGAAACGATATCATAGCCACTCGCCACGTCATAGGAAACGCCATTGAAAAAGCGCGAAATGGGGATGGACCGACCTTGGTTGAAGCCATCTCTTACCGGCTGAGTGATCACACCACGGCTGATGATGCCACTCGCTATCAGCCAAAAGATGAAGTAGAAATAGCCAACTATAAAGAGCCTATTCGCCGATTCAAACATTTTCTAGAAGAACAACACTTTTGGAATGAAAAAGAAGAAGCGGCTTTACAAGAACAATGCATCGAAGAAGTACAACAAGCCGTGGATGAATATTTAAACACACCCACACAGCCCATCACCAGCCTATTTGACTATCATTATGCAACGCTCCCTGAATATATGATTGAACAAAGAGCCATAGCCATGGAGGACGCCAAAGATGCCTGATATCACTTTAGTTGAAGCAGTCACTCAGGCACTCGCTTATGAATTAGCGCATGATGACAATGTGATTGTATTTGGTGAGGACGTTGGTAAAAATGGAGGTGTGTTTCGAGCCACAGTTGGTTTACAAGAGCGATTTGGTGAGCATCGGGTTTTTGATTCACCTTTGGCTGAATCGATGATTGCGGGGCTTGCTGTGGGGATGTCTGTGCAAGGATTAAAACCAGTTGCAGAGTTTCAATTCATGGGATTTATCTATCCCGCTATGAATCAAATCATCTCGCATGCCGCAAGAATGCGAAACCGTACCCGCGGTCGCCTGAATTGCCCTTTGGTTTTTCGTGCGCCTTTTGGGGGGGGGATACGAGCACCTGAACACCATTCTGAAAGCACAGAAGCTTTATTTGCCCACATTCCTGGTTTGCAAGTGGTGATCCCTTCATCCCCTAAACGCGCCTATGGACTCTTGCTGGCAGCAATTCGAAACCCTGATCCTGTGATTTTTCTTGAACCTAAGCGTATTTATCGTTTGGTCAAACAACCCGTGGCTGATGATGGCCAAGCTTTGCCTCTGGGACAATGTTTTATTCTGCAAGAAGGAGAAGATGTAACGCTCGTCAGTTGGGGTGCTAGTATCCATGAAACGCGCCAAGCAGCCATGCAATTGGCCGAAACTGGCATTTCTTGTGAAGTAATTGACGTGGCCACCCTAAAGCCCTTAGACATTGAAACGATCTTAACCTCTGTTGAAAAAACAGGACGTTGTGTCATCGTGCATGAAGGCGCTAAAACCTGTGGTGTAGGCGCTGAAATTTCTGCCCAAATCATGGAAAACGCCTTGGGCGAGTTACAAGCCCCTGTTCTTAGAGTCACAGGATATGATGTGGTTATGCCCTATTTTCAACTGGAAAAACACTATCTTCCTAGTATTGCTCGGATCAAAGAAAGTGTTATGAGTATCATGGAGTAAATATGACAATATTCAATTTACCGGATCTCGGCGAAGGATTACCGGATGCTGAAATTCATGAATGGTTTGTAAAAGAAGGCGATACGGTGAGCCTTGATCAACCTCTGGTATCAATGGAAACAGCCAAGGCGGTGGTAGATGTGCCAAGTCCTGAAGCAGGCACCATTGTTAAACTCTATGGTCAACCTGGGGATGTCATCAAAACCGGCGCTCCATTGGTTTCCTTCGAGGCAGCCACGAATGCCCGTGTTGATAAAGGAACCGTAGTGGGTCATTTAGAAGAAAGTCAGGATCAATCTGAGGATCATTTTATTGTGGGTTCCCAAAATCGAGAGCATCGCAAAAAAGCCACACCTCTTGTCCGCATGCTGGCTAAAAAGCTCAATGTTGATCTCCAAACTTTACAAGGAAGTGGAGAACATGGGCTCATTACTCGTGAAGATGTAGAACGCCAATCTCAGATACTGATGAAGCCCCCGGAAGGGTTTGAACCTTTACGCGGCGTTAGGCGCGCCATGTTGGCCAGTATGGTGCAATCTCATCAAGAGGTGGTCCCTGTCTCTATCTTTGATGAAGCCGATATTTCCAATTGGAAAGAACATACTGACATCACTATTCGACTCATCCAGGCAATAGTGATTGCAGCAGAAAGAGAGCCAGCGCTCAATGCCTGGTTTGATGGTGCTCATAGCGCGAGAAAAATCTTTAAAGAAGTCCATTTAGGACTGGCTATGGATAGTGAAGAAGGATTATTTGTTCCTGTCATTCATGAAGTAGGCAAACATACCGCCGAAGATTTGCGTCAAATCATTAATGAATACAAAACTTCTGTGAGTGCTCGAACGATTGCGGCTGAAAAATTAAAAGGTGCAACCATCACGCTTTCTAACTTTGGCAAATTCGCGGGACGATATGCGAGCCCTATCATTGTGCCGCCCATGGTTGCCATTATCGCCGTTGGTCGTTTGTTTGAGAAAGTGGTGAGTCAACATGGAAAAGTTGCTGCGCATCGCATATTACCCTTGTCCCTCAGCTTTGATCATCGTGCGGTCACAGGCGGAGAAGCAACTCGATTTTTAGGTGCATTGATTGAATCTCTACAAAAATCATGAAGGAGAATAAGCAATGGCTACACGAGAAGGATCGGTATTTACAACAGGGAATGTTTTATTTCAACCTGAATCAGCAAGCATCAAGGCGCTTAAAGAAACAAATTTGAAATTTTATACCGATCATCTCCCCCCTTTTAAAGACATTTTAGCAACATTAAACGAACGAGGTTTATTCATTGGTCAAAACCCTATTGATTTTAAGTTTGAAGATTTTTTATTGGTTGATTGTCATATCGAGCTTACTGATGAGAGCAATGCTGTAGAATTACTCGCAAAGCCAATGCCTAGCATGTCCCTTAATACTGGAGACTATCCCGCTCCTTTTCTCCCTTTAAAAGATAAAATTGATGCCTATATTGCTATCCTTTTAGACGTATTTAACAATCAACTCGCCTTACAACCTTATGAACAATTATGTGATCAAGAAAACGTCACTGAACGAGAGCATGGCTTACAATGTGCAAAGATTTGTATAGAACTGGGCATGCCTTTGTCCGATGTATTAGCCATGTTACTTCATGACATCGCTCGCCCATCTATTCCTGATCCCAAATATGGTCATGCATTTCATAGCCAAGAAGGAAGTGACATTTTAGCCCCTTTAGACTTAACTTTATCCTTCTGGGGATTACCCATTGATTATTCGCGTTTTCATACAGCAGCCAAATATTTATTGTTCACCCATTGCACCCCTTATCAAAAATTAATCAGTGATACCTCTAGAATTTCTCTCATTCAATATCAAATGGATCAAATAAACACACAATTACGCGGTTTAGAAGGCTTAAAATCAGCTGATTTGGCTTATATTCTTTATAAGCTCATGTTTATGAGGAACATTGATGATTCGGGTAAAGTGCCCACTCATGAAATACAAAAAAAGCTTGGTGGAGAAAAACCGCAATATTTTGATGATCCGACTATAGAGCGCATGCTGAAGCACCAAATGAATGTACATTTGCAAAAACTCTCTCTAGATAAAGAATGTTCTGTCCGAATGAAACGATTCGAAGATGATATTGATAAAGCATTAACGCTCCTGTCACGCTCTCGAAAATATTCATTAAACCCCAAGAATATCTATCAAGACTATGCGCACGTATTACCAGCTGATATACAAGCGCCATCATTGCAATGATTCATGTGTCGAGCTTTGCTAGACTTATCCAAAATATCGGGAGATCCATCACGTTGTTTTGGATGAGATAGTTTGTAAAAAAAAAGCAAGAAATCTATTGAATAGACTTCTTGCATAAAATAGAAATTTAGCAGAATCACTCGCTCCTTCATCTAGGTCTCGAATGCTATCAGAGACCTAGATAAAAAGCGTGCTCACATCCTCATGGGTATGGATTAAAACCACTTGAGTAACCATAAGCACCTTGAGGTTGTGTTCTCGAACCTGATTGTCCAAAGGTACTATAAGGATTGCTACCGACAGAAGCAGCTTGAGCTTGCATTTGTTGCAGCCTTTGCTCTATTTGTTGCAGATCCTGCATGACCATTTGTTCAACAGATGTCAAAACGGCCGCAGACAATTGTCTTATCTGAGCTATTTGAGCAGCAAATTGCTGTATTTCCGGATCACTACTTCCCGCTGAACCTAACTGCGCCAACATACGCTCTACTGAGTCAATTTTGAGCAAGACAGGATTTTGTTGCGCTGCAGTTTGTTGCTGTCTCATAGCTAACGGTATATAGCTTGTGGCAGCAGCCAGTGGTTGTGTAGCAACGACAGCCATAGGTGCTGGACCAGTATACGTAGGCAAACCTGAAGTTTGCATAGGTACGGGCTGCTGACTACCTGGTAGTGATGCGTATGCTGGAGGAGGTGGCGCATAGCTGCCTGTTGCTTGAATCGTGGCCAGTGCTCTTAAACGCTCCGCTTGGTAAGCTCTATACGTAGCGTCATCAGGCTTATATCCATAAAACTGCTTCAATTCATCAGGAGTCAGTTCTTCATGGAGCTTATCGGCACGGATATAGAGATGGAACCCACTTTGATTGTTTGGCAGCGAAGGGTCTCTCGGGAATGCAAGATGCATAGCTACCCATATCTCTTTAGTCATGTTAACAAGACTACCGTGGACGTTTTGTAGTTTGGCTTGTTGAATAGCATAATCATCTAACATATAGATATAGTTATTCGGATCCTTTTGCAACTCTCTAACCCAATTAATCTCATCAGATTTCTTTGTACACGCGACGACTATAATTTGAGAGTTTTGTTTGTTCTGCCGTTTTTTAACGGTTGCTTCGATTTTAGTTTTGTCACTTGCCTCACCATCCGTAAGAAACATGATTCCAACCTTTTTCTCAGGCAAAATACTACCAATCATGTTTTCAAAATGAGAATTAACCACAGTCCCACCGCTAGGCACCCCTCGATCAAACACAGCTGTTAAGAATTCCGCCATACGACCTTCTTCTTGTTCTAACATCATAATGTCATCTGGTCGTGTATGGTTTGCACCATCTTTAAATAGCGTGAAATCATACTCAAAAACGCCTCGAGGAGTCATTGGTTGATAACCACCACTTTGCGGTCTTGCCGTTTTCCGCTGTCCTGTATGCACAGTTTTGAGAGTTTCGAGCTCACCAAGGTTGGAAGGTTCATTGATAAAGCGAACACGAACTTTACATCCTGCCAAAGCCAATAATGGCATCAATTTTTGAAAACGTTCTTTTGCATCAGCCCAATTTTGACCAGCCATCGAGCCACTATTATCAACAAGAATCTCAATCAAATCTTTTTGATTCACGTCTTCCAAAACAGATACATAACTAGCTGGAATTCTCAGATCTTCAAGGCGATTATGAATGCGGCGCATACGATCCTCACCCAGCAAGCGCTCAAGGTAATCCAAAGTATCGGCTACTTCTTCATTCATCCTCATTTCAGTATGCTGCTGACCAAGCTTACCTGCCATATCAGCTTTGGTCTGATTGAGCAAATCTAACTCTCGTTTAGTAGATACTTGTGGAATGACAGCAGCTCTTACCCCACTTGGAAGTTCTGTTTGTTGTAAAACAACAGGAGCTTGAGAACCTGCTACTTGAACTGCATTGACTCCAAGTTCTTTTGCTTCACGTGCTTGGGTTTTTTGTTCAATTTCTTCAACCTGAGCTTGGAATGCAGGGCTTTGAGCCAAACCTGGATCAATTTGAACAGCTTGTTGCATCATTCCTAACATGATTCGACGGTGTGCAGAAAAAACAGGTAGATCACCATCAAAAAAATCTTGGATTTTCATTGTTCTTGCTTCAGTCGCATCATCCCCGCCGGCTTCAGCCAATAAAAAGCTTTGTTGTACTTTTTGAAACTCTTCTCTCATCATATACAATAGAAATGGTATGGTTTCCATCCATGCCAATTGCGTGTTTCTTGGATCTGTTTCATTGATGGTTCTTGCACATTTCAATAAGAATTGACGCAGAAACGTATCGAAATTTTTAAACTGTTCAGGAAATACCATTTTATATAATTGCGTTTTAATCCGCACCATGAAATGGCCAAGATCTTCCAAACGGATGGGATCACCAAAGGCATCTTTTAAAATAGCGCCTTCTTTTAACACTGCAGCTTTCAATGCAGCTACTTTTCCAGCAACATCACCAGGTTGGCCAAAAGCGGCAGTTAACTTGTCTCTGATAGGCTTTAGTTTTCCAAACTCACCCATATCAAGCACAGTATCTAGATTTTTTGCTAGTTGATCAGCTGGTAATAAATTAGCCTGAGCTGCAGTCATGGAACCCTTAGCAAACATATTATTGCTATACAATTCTTCGAGCACTTCTTCAATCGCTTGGGCTAATGGAGCTTGCTCACTATCAACGGTATGTTTTCTTTGGGTCGTAATAGACAGAATTTGAGGTAGAAACTGTTTTAATTGTTCGGCATTTTTACTTTGCAGAGCTTGCATCATTTGAACACGCTGAGCAGGCTGAACAAGTAACGCCAATTCATCAGTCCGAATAACTGCGGTTTTAGGAATAACTTGATCCAATCCTTCAGCAGTTTTTACGACCTTTCCGTCAGCACCTTTTACTTTTTCATCAGTTTTATCTGTTCTATAAACAATACCTTGAGGGGTAATGGCGCAATAAATTTTGTCTGGTTTAACACGCGTTAAGGCTAAAAGTTCTGCTTCAGATGATTTCAGAGTCAATCCATATTCTGTACACATCCCACCAATAAACGCCCAAGTACCATCAAAACGCTTAATAAACATGCTTGATAGTGAACCATCTAGTTCTTTAAAAAGCATCGGGACGTCAATAGCAAGGTTAGGGCCAAATTTACCTAAACTTTTGAATAATTCGGTATATTTATCAAATCCTGGGGGCAATTGCGGTTCAGGTAATACTTCACCAGCGGCTAATCTTTCATTAAGCTCTTCTTGTGTTTCGAACCAAGGATATTTTCGGAGCATTGCGTGAAGCCATGCATTCAATCCAGCTGAATCATGATCGGGTTTAACATTCAGTACACCCTTTTTGCTAGGATCAGCTTTGGTAAATTTGCGTTTTTCGTCTCTGTCACCAAATGTCCAACCATGACCATCATTTTTGTATGGATGATTAAGTAAGTCCATAATAAAGTGTTCGAAGCCTTTTTTGAATCGATCATCTCTAAGCTTTCTAAAATCCAAAATTGCAGTTCGTGTTGCAAGATCTGCAAGTTTTTGTTGCAATTGATCAGGAGTTAACATTATAAATACCTCATGTTTTTTAAAAAAATCTTCAGTTTATATCGTTATCTATATTTCTTTATTCGCTGGTAAAGGAAATATGAAATCCTTGATATGCAACACGTTAGGTATGGCATACTTTACTAGCAGCAACAAAGTCTAGCATGCGCACGAGAAATACACAATAGTATCATCAGACACAATATGATCTAATATTAATCCAAATGAGTAGGGGAATAAAAGATGATGCAAACAACAAAAACAATCTGGAAAAACGGTCAATTCATACCATGGGAAGATGCTAAGATTCATGTGTTATCGCATACCCTTCATTATGGCGGAGGAGCATTTGAAGGCATTCGATTTTACAAAACGGCAAAAGGACCCGCAATTTTTCGTTTACATGAGCACATCGAAAGACTGTATTATTCTACTCGAGCATTAAAAATGGAATTGCCCTATACCAAAGAAGAAGTAGTAGCCATCATTAAAGAATTGGTATTGATAAACGAGCTAGAAACCGGATATATTCGTCCTATTGCCTTTTATGGATATGGGAAGATGGGGGTTAATCCCATTGGAAACCCGGTTGAGTTAGTCATCGCCTGTTGGCCTTGGGGCGCATACCTCCCTCATGAGAGCATAGATATTAAAACCAGTAGTTACATTCGTATTCATCCAGATTCAACTGTGGTTGATGCGAAACTGTGTGGCCATTATGTGAATAGTATTTTGGCTTCTTTAGAATTACAAGGTACGCATTACCATGAGGCGTTACTTTTAGATAGCAAAGGTCACATCACCGAAGGGGTGGGTGAAAATTTTTTCATGGTGAAAGATGGTGTGATTTACACCCCAAATCTGGGTGGAATTTTATCAGGGATCACCAGGGATACCGTGATAAAATTAGCCCGTCGATTAGATATCACTTTGATTGAAACAGATATTTCCCTTTATGATGCTTATCAAGCAGACGAAGCCTTTTTTACAGGTACCGCGGCAGAAATCACAGCCATTCGATCAATAAACGATAAATGCTTAGGAACACTTGCCATAGGTCCTGTTACCTCTAAGATCAAACAAACCTATCTTGATCTGGTCGAAGGAAGACATAGTGAATGGTCTGATTATTTGACTTTTATCAACGTAGAAAGATAGATATCGCTTCTAACCTGGGTGAAGCGTAGCATAACCCAGGTAGGAAACTGTTCAAATGAGCCGTAAGATGATTTTGACGCATCGATTTTCGTGTGGAATTCTTTCTAAAGCCCGGAGACGTCGAAATTTCCGGACTAGAATTCCTAAATTTGTTTGTTACGTTCAGATCTTCAGATTGGCGAAGTCTTTGCTCGCGCAGCACCCTCTTCTGATTTTTCTTCTGGCGGGATTGGAAAAAATTGTGATGACGTGGCCATCATGGAAGCACCAGCCTGTTCTAACAAGGCAATAACTTGGGCTTTATTTTCTAAATTAGCACTAGATCGGACAAAATCTAATGCGGTTCTACCAGTTGGTGAGTAAGCATTAACATCTGCCCTGTGTGTATATATCAGGACTTTCATTACAGCTGCATCGCCGATAAATGCAGCTTGCCTTAGTGCTCTATTAAAATCAGTAGTATCATATTTCCCACTACCGTTTGCTTTTAATTCCAAGTATCTACGTATTAAAACATCTAGCGATTTATGTATCTCAGACTCTTGCTCAATCAGGGTTGAAATAAATGGAAAATATCTACAGGAATCTTTAGGAAAAGTTTTTGCTGCTGTAACGTAGCTAGCATAAAATGATAAAGAGCATATTTTTGTTAGTATATCCGTATCGTTCATTGAGCGAAGGGAGCGTTTGATTACAGACAAATTCACCTTATCATATTGAGGCATAACATCTCTCAACATCAGTGAGTTTATCATTATCATCATTGCTTCTCTTTGCTTTTGATATTCCTGAGCTTTTGTTGCAGGTGTATTGAATATTTCCAATGACATTTTATAGGAGGCATTTGGGCGTAAGCACTCTTTAAATTTCTCGGTTTGTGGATGATCGGCAAAGTATGTTATCAAATCATCATGAGAAAAACATACACGTAAAATGTCTGCATAAGATCGTGTTATACTTTGAGATAAAATTTGTAGCTCAAGGGCGTCTAAATCTAGCATTGTAATATGATGTTTCGCATTGGATAACATTTGTGCTTCAGTCTTATCACTTTGCATTGGTTCTGTAGGAAAGATCCATTTTGCCGCAGCGATTTTCACACCAACATCATTAGTTTCGGGATTATATATTACAGTAACAAATGCTCTGCCTGTAACATTATAGTTTTTACCTATGTGTTGCTTGACTGTTATATAGGCAGGTTCAATAATGAATATATGCTTTGCATATTGTGATGTATTTGTCAGGTATTGTTGGTGCAATCTCTTTAATTGTGCAAGCAGCGCTTTCCTATCTTTCGCGTAGTAAACGTCACTCCCACCCCCATCAGAGCGATCAGCAATTTTTATAAAAAATCCGTTTGAGCCATCAATAGCACTCACATCAACTACAGTAGGGTTAGTATCATTGCTCCAATAGGCAATTGGTTGCTGCTCTGTAGCGGGCAAGAATTTTTGCATGAGGAAATACCAAAATATTTTGTGCATTTCCATGGCTGTAAGTGCTAATGGCGCGGCAATAACATGAGAGTATTGTTTACTCCAAGCATAGGAAATATGGGAAACCAAACGACCGACTTGGCTGTATGGTAATACGCGCTGTTTACTCGAAGCCAAATCCCGTGCATCTAGGGCAGATTCAACAGTGTTGCATTGGCGTCTAGTGATAGGTAAGTATATGGATTCAGGTTGCATAGCATCATAAGGCAATTCGCCAAATAATGGTGTTAATATTGCATCAGTAGCCTTCTGCATATCACGTAAGATGATAGCAGGAACTAGCCTTCTATCAAATCCCTCAAGACCGGCACCTAAGCCGTCTCCAATGTCTATGATTTTTACCGTACCATCTAGTGTAATTTTAAAATCTAGTTTTAATGATGCTACAGTATTAGGCATATTCAGGTTCCTTAGGGTAAAAATTTGGTAGCATAATAGCATGATTTTGCAATTTTTTAAACGAATAGATTTCAAAACCGCCTATCCAGCTTAAAAACACCCACTCTTCAGATCAATTAGAGGCTATTGTTAATTGCTTGTTATCACTTACGTATCGCGACTTGTTCATATATGGCGCTGTAAGAAAAAAATGATATGGATAGATGCGTGATTCAAAACCTGGGTTACGCTATGCTTCACCCAGGCTACTTTTTACTTCATTTCACAGGCTTCATTTAGGCAAGAAACCTAAGTCTCTTTGAACGATTTTGATTTCCTTTTTCACGCTCGTCTTAAATAACCGATTTTGATCTTGACTTTGGTGAGACTCATAATTGCTTATGGCTCGTCTCAAGGTTTCACTACATTCAGCTTTTTCTCTTCTAAGAGCTTTTGGGGCAGATATGATGGCTCCAAATTGACATAATGCACTCACTAAGCGTTCTTTTGGAGGTGGCTCGCCTTCAGATCCTGGAAGTTCTGGAGTGGTACAACGCTTAGCGATTGAATCGATACTCATTGCGTGTTCTTTGGCTGGCTTCTTTTGAGTACCCGATTCAATTCGAAGCCGTTCAAACAAACCAGGTTCAGCGTCTGCAATTTGTTCAAGTGTCATTTTAAATCGCTTAAGAAAGGGCTCGCTAACCAAAATATCAGCGTCTATTGAGAATTGACATAAATGAACATTACCTATATCGATAAATCTGGCATTTGCATAGAGAAAACGTGCAGGATTTGTGTCACTAGGAAATTGTTGATTAATCGTATCAATGAGTTGTCGTGCTGCAACTTCTGAAATATTGATAAAGAATTCTACATCCAACATTTTTCCAACATAACCTTCAGCTTGCTGAAAACGGGCTTTAGTTAGCTCTTCTTTACATTCAAACATACGAAGAATGGTGATTTCAACAAAATCCGTATTTTCAGTACTGAGTCCAAATGATTGGCCGATGCTTCTAATTTTTCTCTGAAAGGCTTCAAAACCAGGAGATTTTCTCTCTGAATATTTCACATAAGCTGACAAATCTCGTGGATGAGCCAAAATCTCATCCATGTTTTGTTTGATGAGCGCCATATTCTTCAAAACACTCATCAACGATAAGCGAACTGCAGGAATACCATTTCTGTTAAATTGAGGGGTATATTCACAACTATTAGGACCAAAATGTTGATTGATTCGATAAACAAATTGATAAATGGAGGGGAGTGAAAGTTGTAAATCTAAAAAACAATTTTCAGGTGTTTTAGTGCTATCACCAAAGTGACAACTCATTGGAGATTCGACAATGTTAGCAATGCGTAAGAGCGTATGTTCAAAGATATCTGAATAATGTGTATTGAAATGATATTTTAAGAGATGGGTATTTAAGTCAGCGACTAATTGAGCATATGTATAGAGTTTAAAGGGTAAACTATACGCATTCAATTCTTCAGCGCGGGCTTTCATTTGCAGTATGATACTCTGACAATCCTCGACGGTTTGTATGGTGGAATTGGTATTCACAACCATCGCCCCAATCTTATAAACGGATATTTTCTTCAGCACTCGCCTACCCTTTTCACTGATGGTCGTGCTGTGATCGGTTGTACTTGACCCTTGACCCATCACAGAATAAGAGGCAACTCTTCGAGAGTCTGATTTGAAACTGTGTTCTTCAAGAGAATCCAACCCACGGCTTCCACCCCCTCGAGTCGTATCTCCTCGGTAAGTGACTGGCTCTGCAAATCCTTTATAGGCCGGCTCCTCACTGATCAGATCATATTCCACGAACACCACCACAGATTCATTTTGCTTGAGTTGTTCAAAAGATGCAGGCGCTGAAGCTTCTAACTGTTGTTCAATTTGGGTAGGAATTTCAATCGCTTTTATTGTACTAGCCCCGGGAACAGCAGTTTTACCTTGTCTATTCAAACAAGTCATACTACCTCTGACTTTTAAATGATCAAGTCTTAATCCCGTTTCACCATTCATAGTATAGGAAATTGCTAAAACACGCTTTTCATGACCGTCACTATTAAAAACGGGAACAAATTCAGCTTCTGTAACCCCTGAACAATCCACGTCACTCTCTGGATGACTTCCGGCCATTGCCGTCACTACTGTCGTCAGAGAAGCACTATCAGCTCCTCGTTCGTTCACAATCATATATTCAGCACATAAACGTATGATCAATTCTTTTAGCGTACCTGAACCACATTGTTTAGGCACACTGATAGCACTCAAATCCACATCAAAAGACTCACTTTGCACCAATGGCAGTACCTCTTGTGCATCAGCCTCACCTCGAATACTTGGTTTGATCTGTAGATTACCAGCTATGGTTTGCGAGTTCCCTTGTTTGATATCCCTAATCACGCCCTGATTGATGGTAAATGTCTTCTCTCTTTTTTGTGCATCTGCAGATTGAGCCAAACTTGATAGTGCCCCTTGTAGTAGAGTGGGTAGGTCTTGTTTCATTTATTCTCTCCAGAGGAATTGATAAAAAATGTGTACTTTTATCACACAAACGGTTATCTTACAACTCATGAATATGTAGATAAGTTGGAGACGATTTGCTCTAATAACACACTCAAACGACATCCTGCGAGTATGATCTGTTGTTCTGCTGCCTTTTGGGTTAACTGCTGATACCTGCTTGTCGGGATATGATCTTCTGGCAAGAGATGATAAGCGATAGAAATTGCGATTTGGTGAGATGCTTCAGCCCAGTGTGCTGGAACTAAATCCATTTTATCACTCTCACAAATGATGGCGGACTGGATAGTCCTCATTTTCTTTTTACTATTTCGGTGTGACTCTTTCAATAATCCACCGCCCCTATCCCAATATGCATGGAGATTATTGGCAATTGCATTTTTATAAAGTGGGACTAAGTTTCCTCCTCGATCGCCCATAGGTAAATCCTTACTCACTCGTGTGATGGCATGCATGGGCTGATGTATATCTCCCACCACATGAATCAAGACACGAAGAGCAATTCCCTTATCAAAATCAGTAGGATATTTGTTTTGAATGAGGTGAATGGCATTTTCAATAGCCCACAATGCATTGATTTCCTCGGTATTTGGCAAAGCCGTACCGTCTTGTGAAAAGGGCAAATCAATATAATGCATCACCGAATACCACTTGATATCTTGATAGGATAATTGATCAAGCCAAGTTGCGGCATTTACAAAGTTCATTGGTTTATAAACTTTGTCCAGCGCTTGATTATAACGAGTCAATACTTCTCTTGCATGATCACTCAAGCGATCATAAGCAATTTGAGCAATCATGCGATGGCCTTGTGCATTCCATCCCAATACAATCATAGAGTGCAAAAAGCCAAATAAGAACAGATAAAAGCGGATGGACTTCAAGGGCTATCCCAAATAGGGTGACCAAGCAGGCTCTTGTACATCGCCAAGGCTTGCAGGTAATCGCATTTTAATGCGGCCATCAACGGATACAATGGCTAATATGCCTCTGTCATTGATATGGGTTGCATACAAAATCAAGCGCCCATTAGGAGAGATAGATGGTGATTCATCGAAAGGAGATGAAGTCAATGCCGTCACTTGTCCAGAGGCGATATCTTGAATCCCAATATTAAATTGTCCCTCTTCGCGATGCAGCATGACAATCGCTTTTTGATTGGGTGTATATGACGCACGAGCATTGTAATTACCCACAAAAGTAACACGACTGATTTGACCACCCGGTAATGACATACGATAGATTTGTGGTGAGCCCCCTCGTCCTGAAGTAAACAACAGTGCATGACCATCTGGAGAAAATCTAGGCTCAGTATCAATCGCATCACCAAACGTTAATTGCGTTATGTGCCCTGAGGTCATATCTATGGAATAAATCTTAGGATTACCTCCTTTGGATAAAACAACAGCCAATTGCCGCCCATCTGGAGACCAAGAGGGGGCGCCATTAATGCCCGGAAAATCCGTCAACAAACGACGTTGTCCTGTTTCAACAGAAACGGTGTAAATTTGGGCACGTTTTCTCTCAAAAGAAACATAAGCAATTTCTCGTCCATTAGGAGACCAAGTCGGTGACATGATAGGCTCGCTAGAGACCAAAAGACTCTGAGGATTACTCCCATCGACATCAGCCACGTCTAAACTATACTTTTCTCTATCGCCACTCCTTTGCACCACAATATAAGCAATTCGAGTTGAGAAAATACCCCGCTCACCCGTTAATTTTTGATACACCTCATCACTGATATGATGCGCAAGAGATCGAAGCTCGTTCCCACTGACTTGATACTCTTTTGCTAACAAAAGCCGTCCATGCGCTGCTGCATCATGCAGCTGGAAGCTGATTTTATATCGATTGCCACCCACAGGCTGTATAAATCCTGATAAAACACTATCAGCACCCGCTTGGCGCCATAAACTTATCGACGATTGAGATGTCTGTGACTGCATGGGGGTTTTAATGATCTTAAATTGCCCAGACATTCCCAAATCATTTTCAATCACTGAGGTGACTTGTGCTTGACTATCGCCTTGAAAGGAATTAATCGCAATAGGTAATAGCGCATTGATCCCTTGGGTCAATTCTAGATCGACCGCAAAAATATCTCGGCCAAACAAGATCAATAAACAAACAATGATAAAACGATGCTTCACTTCCTACCCCCTAGCACTCTCTGGTCGTACGGTTAAACTAATATCACGAAATAAATTAAAAGTATCAGGATCAGTCGGGACTGGCAGTGGTGATGCTTTATATATGGCTGACTGCGCTGATCTATCCAGAATTGGATCCCCACTACTTCTGGTTAAGCTCACTTCAAGCACCACACCGTTCGGAGCAAGCCTGATGCGAAATTGGCTGGACAAATGACTGTCCACATTCTCCGGTAATATCCATTGCCTACTAATGGCACTGATGATTAAGGCTTTGTACTTGTTCACTTCCCCTGCGAGGGCTGCATCCTTTTCAGCTTTTAAAGAAGCTTCTTTTGCGGCGGCAGCAGCGGCTGCTTGTTGTTTTTTTTCTGATTCTTCTTTGGCTTTTGCTTGACGCTCTTCTTCCTTACGTGCAAGTTCTTCTGTTTTCTTCTTTTGTAAGTCAGCCAATTTCTTAGCTTCTTCAAGCTGTTGCTTTTTGACCTCGGCCAGTTCCTTTTTCTGTATTTCTTTTTGTTTGGCCAATTCTTTGAGGTGATTTTGCTCTTCTGCCAATTGTTTTTTTCTTAAGGCTTCAAGCTTGAGAGCCTCTGCCTTCATTTTTTCCAATCGTTTTTGTTCTTCAAGGCGCTCTTTTTTGGCGGCTTGTGCTTGCTCTTTGAGTTGTTTTTGTCTTTTTTCCTCAGCTTGTTTTTGTAAAACACGCTCTTCTTTTAAGCGATTGACTGTTTTCATGACCTCTTGACTATCTACACTGACCGCTTTAATCGGCTCTGCTTCAGGCTGTACCGATAGTGGTTCAGGACGACCAACATTTGCAACTGTGCCTGGGATCAACACAGGTGTTTCATGACTGGTCGATTCAATCAATAACATCAGCGCCAATAAAATATGGAATGAAACTGCAATAATAAATGCATTTCGATAACTGGTAGGCAACATCATGCGGGATTCTCCTCAGAAGTATCCGTGAGTAAGCCCACTTGTTCAGCACCCGCTTGTTTTAATAAGCTCATAGCCAAAATCACCTTCCCATAAGGAACGCCCTCATCACCTTTGACCAGTACATTTAAAGCTTCTTTGGCATCTCGGGCTAATTGCAACTCGGCAGCCACACGAACCATCAACGCTTGTGAATCCATGGGGACATTGGGTGTTGTACTCAAGTTCAAATAATAAAGGCCGTCTCTATCAACGGAGACAATGATAGGTTCTCTATCAGCAGCTTTCAGAGATTCTGCCCGCGCTTTGGGTAAGTCAACGGTCACCCCTTGAGTCAAAATAGGCGCTGTGATCATAAAAATAACCAGCAACACAAGCATCACATCAATGTAAGGCACAACATTGATCTCAGCAATAGGGTTTTTTCGTGGATTTTTTTTCTTCAACATTCGATTATCCTCTATTGGGGACGGCCGTTTGTTCTGAAATCAGTGCAACAAATTCTTCCTGAAATAAGTCATAACGATTCAACAACGAATTAGCCCTGGTGGTGTATCGATTAAAAGCAATAACAGCAGGAATTGCAGTAAATAATCCTAAAGCTGTCGCAACCAATGCTTCTGAAATACCCGGAGCCACCATAGCAATCGTTGCTTGCTGCGCATGTCCTAAGGCCTGAAAAGATGCCATAATACCCCATACTGTGCCAAACAAACCGATATAAGGCGAAATAGATCCCACTGACGCAAATAGGGATAAATGTTGCTCAAGACCCTCCGCTTCCTTAGCATGACTGATTTGCATGACCCGTTGTATGGGCTCAAGCTCCACCAACCCAAGTTTACGCAATCGCAAGAACTCTTTAAATCCTGAATGAAAAATGCTAGCCATCCCCAATCTGTCAGCAACATTGGTGTCTAAATCAGCATAAAGTTTGGTCAGATCTGAACTTTCCCAAAAACGATGTTGAAAAGCATCATATTCTTCCTTTTTACGATTAAAAAACCATGCACGTTGTAAAATAAGCGTCCATGATATCACAGATGCCACAAGTAAAATCAACATAACCAATTTCACAACAACGCTGGCATGCCAAAAATAGCCCAAAATACTGAGATGATTATCCACTTTTACCTCCTAATCATTTTCAACCATCGCGATACCAAAATGCTGATAAGCCAAAGCACTAGCCACTCGACCACGTGGGGTACGCATTAAAAACCCTTGTTGGATGAGATAGGGTTCAATCACATCTTCGATAGTACTTTTCTCTTCGCCGATTGCCGCCGCAATACTATCAATGCCAACCGGTCCGCCATCAAAGCGCTCAATCACCGCCAGCAATAATTTTCTGTCCATGATATCAAATCCATGTTTATCAACACTTAACATTTCTAAAGCCAAATGAGCCAGTTGATGGGTTATCATGCCATCTCCTTTCACTTGTGCATAATCTCGTACTCGTCTTAAGAGTCTATTTGCTATCCTTGGTGTGCCTCTGGCACGAAGCGCAATTTCATGAGCACCTCCATCAACCGTACTCACAGAGAGTAAATTCGCTGAACGCGTCACAATTTGGGTTAAGGATTCTACGGAATAAAAATCTAAGCGCTCAACGATTCCAAAGCGATCCCGCAATGGTGAGGTAAGAGATCCTGCCCGAGTTGTCGCACCAATTAAAGTAAATGGCGGAAGCTCCAACTTAATAGAGCGTGCTGCAGGCCCCTCACCTATCATGATATCTAACTTATAATCTTCCATCGCAGGATATAAAATTTCTTCAATCACTGGACTTAAGCGATGAATCTCATCAATAAATAAGACATCATTTTCTTGCAAATTCGTAAGAATCGCTGCAATGTCACCCGCTCTTTCAAGCACAGGACCTGATGTTTGTCGCAAATTAACGCCCATTTCATGGGCAACGATATGTGCAAGCGTTGTTTTCCCAAGTCCTGGTGGGCCAAAAATCAGAACATGATCAAGCGCCTCATTGCGTCGCAATGCTGCATCAATAAAAATGCGCAATTGCAAACGCACTTCATCTTGACCAATATATTCGTCAAGACTTAAGGGTCGTATCGCTCTATCGATGATCTCTTCAGATGCATTCGGTTGCACGCTGATCAAACGGTCGCTTTCTAACATGAAAAAGACAGGCTCAGTGATGGTTAACGCATTCTAACACAGCTTCAATATCTATATCATCTTTGGAAACAAGAGATTCATCTTCTCTCATCTTTCTGTATACTTAGTCAATCATTCCCCATCAAATCGCATCAAAAATGACCAATACCCCGAGCAAACATACCAGGCTTGTATCCTTAGATGTTTTCCGTGGCATTACGGTTGCTTTGATGATCATTGTCAATAGCCCTGGAAATCAAACTAGTTACACCTGGCTTTCGCATTCGACTTGGAATGGATGCACACTTGCTGATCTTGTGTTTCCTTTCTTTATCTTCATAGTAGGGCTGTCCTCAACCTTCACCTTAAGCAAAGCGCTTGCTAAAAATGCAACGACTTATGCTTTATTTATAAAAATTTTAAAACGATCAGTGCTGTTGTTTTTTATCGGTGTATTGCTTAACGCGTTTCCCAACCACTTTGATTGGGCCACCCTTCGTATCTTTGGCGTGCTGCAACGGATAGCCATTTGTTATTTTTGTGCAGCAATCTTATTTTTGACAACTCGCATCTCTTCCCAAGCCTTCATCATGTTTGCACTGGTGATAGGGTATTGGTTAATCATGACCCTCATCGCACCACCAGGCTTTGAGAAACCCATGCTTACTCCACAAGGAAATATAGGCGCTTATTTGGATTCACTCCTATTCTCAAGCGCTCACTTATATGGGAGAGTGTATGATCCTGAAGGACTTTTAAGCACACTCCCTGCCATTGCCACAGCTTTGCTAGGCAATTTAACTGGGGCATGGCTTTTATCTGAACGCTCTCATTATCAAAAAATAACAGGAATGACTGCGGCTGGATTTATGGCCTTGTTAACCGGCTGGCTTTGGGGCTTATGGTTTCCTATCAACAAATCCCTATGGACGAGCTCTTATGTATTATGGACAGGAGGATGTGCGCTGTTGATATTGGCCAGTTGTTATTGGTTTATTGAAACAAAATCTTGGAACAAATGGTGTAAACCTTTTGAGATCTTTGGTGTCAATGCCATGCTCGCTTACATTTTGCATGTGGTGTTTTTGAAAATCCAAGCAAACATCAAGATGCCGTTACAAAATGGTACAACCGGTAATTTGCGTTTATCGATCACAGAACATTTATTCAGCTGGGCATCCTTACCCAATGCCTCTCTTTTATATGCAATCAGCTACACCCTACTTTGGTTGATTTTGATAAAATTGCTGATGCGAAAAAATCACAAATCAAGAAAGGGTTAATTCTGTATCGGGCACAAAATAGAAATCCGCGCTGAAAATATTATCATCAGGGATCCCTAATCTTCGTGCTTCTTTTCTATCTTCATCATATTGACTGATGATCGTAATGTCAGCGGTTTTATTTTTTAGAGTATGCTCCACAAGCTGGCGCAATAAAGACATGGTTGTAGAGGCATCTTGTTGGCTATTTTGTCCTAATGTTTTAAACAATTGGTATCGGTAAGATAAGCATAGGAAGATATTAGGAGCTATCTCGATGGGTCTATTATTATATTCGACACTGAAATCAATATTTGGATAAAAATTCACCTCTGGATTATATTTTTTCAACAATGAAAGTATGGCAAAGACATGTAATTCATTGGTATTAGAAATGAGATAGACTGGCTCGGTCTTCGCAATATCGATAAGCTCTGGGAAGCGTTTTGCCATCTCGTCATCCATCTGAATAGTTGCATCCCAAGCGTCCTCCAAAGCTTGATATTTGGGGTCGCTCATTAAATATTCTTGAGTTGAATCATTTTTTTCTAACTTTTCTGTCTCTATAAAATCGAAAATAGCAGCGAGTTTCATCATAAACTCTCGGGTATCCATTTTACCACGCTTATAGGGTTTAATCAGCGTTTCAAAATGCCTCATATTTTGATAATAAACCCAAGCAATATTTGAGTAAGATTGAAACATGCTAGGACAATAATTGAAGCAACTTGTTGAATATAAGTCACACAATCTAGCAAACTTGTTAATGCTTGCGCTATCAGGGAGCAAAGTGTGGATCGCAGATAAATTGACAATGCAGGGCATGGATATTACCTCATGACAAAATGATTAAATATGGAGCATGGTATTCGAAAATATGATGTCAATCAAGGGAAAAAAAGCCAGGGTTAA